>CAYTRM010000092.1:0-9047 GCA_964440225.1 uncultured Thermoleophilia bacterium
TCTACTCCACGAAGCCGCTGGGGACCGGCTTGGGCCTCCCCCTGGTGGCCAGGGCGGAGAGCGTCCTCCTCATCGAGGAGGACGCCGACGGGGTGCTGAGGGAGCGGCGACGCTTCGCCCTCGGCGGCCATCCGGAGAGCGCCGGCCAGACCTGACGTGCAGGCGGGGGCGCCTCGCACGGACCCGGCGCACCGGAGGCACGGTGTCGCGCCTACTCGCCGTCCAGGGCCGTGCGGATCGCCGCGAACTCGTCCGCGCACGTGGCGAAGGCGTCCACGACCGCGGGGTCGAAGTGCGCGCCGCACGATTCCAGGATGATGTCTCTAGCAGCCGCGTGCGGCATCGCAGGCTTGTAGCTGCGCTGCGAGCGCACGGCGTCGTAGACGTCGGCCGCAGCGACGACGCGCGCCGCCACGGGGATCGCCTCGCCTGCGAGACCCTCCGGGTATCCGCTGCCGTCCCACTTCTCGTGGTGCGACTGCGCGATCTTGATGCCGATCTTGAGGAAGGCGTTGCCGGGGTACTGGGCGTGCACCGACCTGAGCGTCTCCGCGCCGAGCGTGGTGTGGCGCTTCATCACCTCGAACTCCTCGACCGTCAGCTTGCCGGGCTTAAGGAGGATCGCGTCCGGGATGCCCACCTTGCCGATGTCGTGGAGCGGCGCAGCGCGGGAGAGATCCTCCACGAACCGCTCGGTGAAGACGCCGGCGAACCGTGGGGTGAGCCGCATCTCGCCCGCCAGGAGCCGGCAGTAGGCCGCGACGCGCTCCAGATGCCGACCGGTGTCGTCGTCGCGGTACTCCGCGAGCTTGGCGAGCGCGAAGATCGTCGCCATCTGCGCGCTGACGATCTCCTCCACCTTCTGCTCCACCAGGTCCTCGAGGTCGCGGCTGTGCGCTTCCACCTCGAGCTGCAACCCGCGCAGGCGCAGGTGCGTCGCCACGCGCGCGTACACCTCTTCCGCCTGGAACGGCTTGGTCACGTAGTCCACGGCGCCCAGGGACAGCGCCTTCACCTTGTCCGCCGCCTGCGTGAACACCGCGCTCACGAAGATGACCGGGATGTCCCTGAGCCGCCCGTCCGCCTTGAGTTGCCGGCACACCTCATAGCCGTCCATACCCGGCATGTCGACGTCGAGGAGGATGAGATCCGGCGGGTCGAGCCGCGCGGCCGCCAGGGCGGCCGCGCCGCTGAGGACCGGGCGCGGTTCGTACCCTCGGCCGCTGAGGAGGCCGGACAACAGTTCGAGGTTGGCCCGGGCGTCATCGACGATGAGGATCCCGGCCGGAGAGGCCGCATGCCGCGCGTCACTCACGGAGCCTCCTCAAGGGCGCGAAGCAAGGCGGCGTAGTCGAAGCCGCCGACCACCTTCTTGAGCGCCGCGCCCGTCTCCGGGTCGGCGGCCGCGACCTCGTCGGCCAGCTTGAGCAGCCGCACGTGGCGGGCGCGCACCGCGGCGTCGCGAAGCCGCTGCTTGAGCGCCTCCGGAAGCGCGAGCAGCCGCTCGTGCCGCAGCGCCGGCGCCTCCTCGGCGTCCGCCGCCGGCGCGGCCGTCTCAGCGTAGACGTAGCGCACGCTTGTCAGCAGCCGGATCTGCTCGAAGAGGACATCCACCCGGAACGGCTTGATCATGAAGGCATCGGCGCCGGCGGCCAGAGCGGTCGTGCGCACGCCGTCCGACACGTTGGCGGTGAGAGCGACGATCCTGGCCTCCGCGCCGGCTTCGGTGGCGCGGATCAGGCGCGTCGCCTCGTTGCCGTCGACGTCGGGCATCCACAGGTCCATCAGGACGAACGACGGGCGCAGACTCTCGAACACCTCCGTCGCCTCGCGGCCGCCGGTGGCCGCGAACACGTCGAAGCCCGCGCCGCCGAGCAGGTCCCGCAGGAGCGTCCGGGTGTCCTCGTCATCGTCCACGACCAGCACGCTGCACGGCGGCTGGTCCGCCGCGAGCCGGACCACCCGGCGAGCTTCGCTCCTGGCGGCCATGTCGGCCGTCCCCGCCTCGACCGGTATCTCCAGACGGAACACGCTGCCCTCGCCCACCCTGCTGGTCGCGGTGAGCTCACCGCCCATGATCTTCGCGAACTGCCGGCTGATCGCCAGGCCGAGGCCGGTGCCCGATCCGCTCGCGCGCCCAGACGTTGTCTGCTCGAACGGCGCGAACAGCACCGCCATCTCATCGGCGGCGATACCGGGTCCGCTGTCCTCCACCAGGACGACCAGACGGGAGCCCCCCGACTCGTCCTCCTGCGACGCCGAAGCATGGAGCAGCACGCCTCCGTTCTCCGTGAAGTTCACCGCGTTGGCGAGCAGGTTGGTGAGCGTCTGGCGGAGCTTCAGCTGGTCGCCGGTGACGAAGCGTGGCACCCGGTCGAGGCCGACCTTGTCGAACGTCAGCCCCTTGGCCCCGGCGCGGACGCCGAACACGAGGGCCAGATCCTCGAGCAGTTCGTGCAGATCGAAGCAACCGCGATCGAGGCGCTGAACCCGTGCCTCGGCCTTGGACAGCTGCAGAACGTCACTGAGGAGCGCCAACAGGTGCTCTCCGCTGCGGTTGATGGTCGTCACCCTGTCCGCCTGCCGCGGCGTCAGATCCGGGTCTTGCCGAAGCAGCTGCGCGAACCCGATGATCGCGTTGAGCGGCGTGCGGATCTCATGGCTCATGTGCGCCAGGAACCGGCTCTTGGCCGTGGTAGCCGCCTGGGCATCCACCACAAGGTCGTTCGCGTGCGCGACGGCCTGCTCGAGCTGCCGGTTGACGCGGCGCAGGCGCTCCTCAGCGAGCCGGCGCTCAGTGATGTCCCGCGCGTAGCCCGTGGTTCCGATGACCTCGCCCTGCTTGTCCGCGACCGGCGTCTTGAACGTCTCGAACCAGCGGGTGTCGCCCTTGTCGGCGATCGGCTCCTCGACGACGACCGACCTCCCGGCCTCCATGACCCGGGCGTCGTCGGCGCGATACGCCTCCGCGAGCTCGCGGGGCCAGATGTCGAGGTCCGTCTTGCCGACCACCTCCTCCGCGCCCTGCCTCCCGCAGGACGCCACGAAGGCCCGGTTCACAGCGAGGAAGCGGCTCTCGGCGTCCTTCAGCCAGACGAGTCCCGGCTGATTCTCGATGATCGCTGAGAGGTAGGACTCGCGCTGGCGCAGCATCGCCTCGGCCTGATGCCGCTCGGTGACGTCGAGGTGTGTCCCCGTCATCCTGACCGGATGACCACCTGCATCCCGTTCAGACACCTTCCCCCGGTCCGCCACCCAGGCCCAGCGGCCGTCCTTGTGCCGCATGCGCAGCTCGCACTCGTACATGGGCGACTCCCCGGCGAGGTGTCGCTGGACCAGATCGTCCGATCGGCGCAGGTCGTCAGGGTGGCACAGGCCGCGCCAGATGTCGATCGAGAACGGCGCGAGCTCGTCGAGCGTGTACCCGGTGATGTCGGCCCAGCGCTCGTTGAACGTCGTCTCACCCGTCTGGATGTTCCAATCCCAGAGTCCGGCGCCCGAGCCCTCGACGGCCCGGGCCAGCTGCTCCTCGCTCTCCCGCAGCCGCTCCTCCGCCTGCTTGCGCGCGGTGATGTCGCGGCTCACGCCGAGCAGGCCGATGATGTGCCCCTCCGCGTCTCTGAGCGGGGCCTTGAGCGTGTCGATGAGGACGCGAGCCCCGTCGGGGTACTCGATCCACTCCTCGTTGTGGCGGGGCTGACCGGTGGACATCATGGCTGCGTCTTGCTCGCGGAAGAAGGCGGCCGTCTCCGGCCCGAAGAGATCCTGGTCCACGGCGCCGGTGACGTCCGCCACATCACGCCCGACAAGGCGGGCGAACTCCGGGTTGCAGCCCAGGTACACGCCCTGCCGGTCCTTGAAGAAGACGATGTCCGGGATCGAGGTCAGCAGACCCGAGAGCAGCGCCGTCGTCTCCCGGAGCTCGGCCTCCGCCTCCTTGCGCGCCGTGACGTCGCGCGAGATGAAGACCATGCCGGTGGGCCGCTCGTGAGCGTCCCGGATGACCTCACCGCTCACCTCCAGCGTGAACGTGTCGCCACCGATGCGAATGCCAACGTATTCGCCCACGGACGGACCGCCGCCGGAGGCGACCATGCGGGCCATGTCTGTCTGCGCGCGCTCCGCGTCCTCAGGCGCGATGAACTCGAGGAGAGAACGCCCGATCGCCTCCTCGTCCCGATCGTACCCGAACATGGCGTGCGCGGACGCCGAGGTGAGACGGATGCGGCCCTCGAGGTCCGTGACCGTGATGGCCTCCGGGGATGCGCTGAGGATCGAGCGGTGGAGGGCCTCGCTCTCGCGCAGGGCCTCCTCCGCCCGCCTCCGCTCGGTCAGGTCGAGCATGGTCGTCAGCAGACACGGCTCCTCGCCGAGGACGATCCGGTCCACGGCGAACAACCCGTGCACGACCCTGCCGTCCCTGGAGCGAACGTCGACCTCCAGGTCGCAGACCTGGCTGTGCTCCGCCGACAGGACGGCGTCGTGACGCTGCCGCGGGTCCGCGAAGAGGCCGAGGTCCTCCGACGTCCGGCCGATCACCTCGTCCCGAGTGAGGCCCAGGGTGGTCAGGAACGTGTCGTTGACTTCGATGAAGCGCCCGTCTGCGACGCCGGAGATGGCCATGAGCGCCGGCGCCGACTCGAACGCGCGCGAGAACTTCTCCTCGGAGCGCTTGAGCGCCGAGACGTCCTTGGCCGCTCCGAACAAGGCGGGCTCTCCGTCCCACACGCCCGGCACCACGCGCGTCTCCACGGGGATCTCCATGCCGTCGCGCGTCACGACGGGAACGGGGCAGAACGCGGCATCTCCGGCAAGCATCGCGGCGACGATCGCTCCCGCCTCCTCCCGGCGCTCCGGCGGATGCACGTCGAGCACCGGCCGGCCGACGAGCTCCTCTTCGGAGTAGCCCAGCCGGCGACAGACCGTCTCGTTGACGTGGACCATGTTCCCCTGCACGTCGAGCACGAAGAGAAGGTCGTCGATGGTGTTGAAGAAGGCGTCGAAGTTCTGCCGCCAGCGTGCCACCTCGGCGCCCCGTTCCTCGAGGACGAGGTTGGCCGCGCCGATCTCCTCGGTGCGCGCGGCCACCAGCTCCTCCAGATGCCGCCGATGGCGCTCGAGCTCTTCGTGGTCCCGCTTGCTCTGCGTGATGTCCGACCAGATCACCGCGAAGCCGGCGCGCCCGGCCACCTCGACCGCGCTCGCACTGACGCGCACGTCGCGGACCTCGCCGTCCTTGCGCCGATGGCGCGTCTCGAAGACGTCCGCGCCTTTGGCCTGCAGCTTGGCCAGCTCCTGGACGATGTGCTCGCCCGGCCACTGCACATCGATGCCGGCAAGGCCCAGCCGCATGAGCTCGTCGCGGCTGTAGCCCAGGCTGCGGCAAGCCGCCTCGTTGATCTCGATGAAGCGGCCCGTTGCCGCATCGATCAAGCCGACGGATTCGGTGGTGTGCTCGACGAGGCCCGCGAAGATCGCCTCCCGCTCGCGAAGCGCCTCTTCGGCCTGCCGGCGCGTGCTGACGTCGCTCAGCGTGAGACGGCAGATGGTGGCGCCCTCGCCGTCCCGGCCGGCGCTGCATGCGAGCAGGGTGAAGAGGGGATCGGCGCCCACGGGCTGCAGACGCAGCTCGCAGCTCTGTGGCTCGCCGGTCTGCAAGAGCAGCCTGTAGTTCCGGTAGTACACGTCCTGGTCCGCCGGGAGGACGAAGGCGCTGAACGGCCGCGTGACGATCTCCTGCCGCTCGACGCCCAGCAGGCGCGCGGCGGTCAGATTGGCGTCGCGGACGATGCCCGCGTCGCTCAACGTGAGGTAACCGACCGGCGCGAGGTCGAAGAGCTCGAAGCATCTGGCGCGCTGCGCCTCCAGCTCGAGGTGGGCGCGTCGCAGTTCCTCGTTCTGCATCTCGAGCTCGATCTGGTGGACGCCGAGCTCGTGCAGGAGGGTCGCGGTGTCGGCCGACGACGGCGCGGCGTCTGCGGGACGCGCCTCATAGAGCTCTTCCGCCCGCCGGCGCAGGTCGTCCGGAGTCTGCTCGTAGTCGCTTGCCCTCTCCTCAAGCACGGGCAACTCCATTCCAGCCATTCTGGATCGACGGTCACGGGCTTCAGCGTCGCCGTGAAGAGAGACGCACGATGATGACTCCCCACACGTACGGGGTGAGAAGCCTCTGCACGTATTGTCGGCACCGGGGCACGGAATCTGGAGCGCCAGACCCCGCCCGACGCCCGGTTCCCGCGTGCGAGCGCCCGGCGCCGCTCAGCTCGTGGCGCCCCCGGCGGCGGGCACGTCGCGGGCCGCCGGCAGCCCGGCCAGCCCGGTCGCCGCGCGCACCGCCCGCACCACCGCCTGAGCCAGCGCCGTCGCCGCCGCCGACCCGACCGCGCTCACGTCCGCCGTCACGCCGGCCGCGCCCGTCGCGAGCGCGAACACGGTGTCGCCGTCGAGCATCGTGTGCACGGGGTCGACGGCGCGGGCCAGGCCATCGTGGGCCATCTGCGCCACCTTCGCGGCCTCCGGCTTGGAGAGCACCGCATCGGTGGCGACCACCGCGAGCGTGGTGTTCGCGCCGATACCGACCTCGGGCGGATGGTCGCGCAGCCACTCGGCGGTACGCGCAAAGCCGCCGCCGGGCAGCCGCGGCCCGGCGAGGACGGCGCCGCTCGCCGGGTCGACGACGTCGCCGGCGGCGTTGACGGCGACCAGCGCGCCGACGGTGACTCCGCCGGCAAGGGCAAGGCTCGCGGAGCCGAGCCCGGACTTGGTGGCGCGCTCGAGGCCCAGCAGCTTGCCGACGGTCGCTCCCGTGCCGGCCCCGACGGAGCCCTCAGGGACGGCCGCCGTGGAGGCGGCCTCGCAGGCCGCCGCGCCGGCGGCCGCGTCCGGGCGGACGTCGGCGCGGCCCACGGGCAGGTCGAAGAGGACGGCGCCGCAGACGAGCGGCACGCGCACCGGCCCGTCCTCCACACCTCGGCCCTTCGCCTCGAGCCAGCGCATGACGCCGCAGGCGGCGTCGAGCCCGAAGGCGCTGCCGCCGCCGATCACCACGGCGTGGATCCGCTGCACAGCGTTGACGGGGTCGAGCAGGTCGGTCTCGCGCGTGCCCGGCGCCGAGCCGCGCACGTCGACACCGGCCACCGCGCCCTCGGCGCCGCAGAGCACGACCGTGCACCCGGTGGCCGCGTCGAGGTCGGTCCAGTGGCCGACCGCAAGGCCGGCGACGTCGGTCAGCGTCCCGTTCAGCGCCGGCATCGCATCATCTCCCGGTCCTTCCTCGACTCACGGATGCCCCCCCGCGGCCGCGAACCCCACTACGCTCGACTATACTTCAGCGATCCATGGAGGACACGACCCGGATTCTTCTCGAGATCTTCCTGGCCTTCGCGGGCGCGCGGCTGCTGGGCAGGCTGTTCGTCTCCGTCAGGCAGCCCGCCGTCATCGGCGAGCTGCTGGCCGGCGCCATCCTCGGCCCGGCCCTGCTCAACCTCGTGCACCACACCGAGTTCCTCGAGGCCCTGGGCGAGCTGGGCGTGATGCTCCTGCTGTTCACGGCGGGCCTGGACACGCATCTGGGCGAGCTGGCGCGCGCCAGGACGACGGCGGCCAAGGTCGCCGTCCTCGGCGCGGTGCTGCCCTTCGCCGGAGGCCTCGCGGGAGGGCTGGCGTTCCACTACGCGACCGGCGAGAGCCTGTTCGTGGCGACGGCGCTCATGGCGACATCCGTCGGCATCACCGTGCGCGTCCTGCGCGACCTGGGTTTCCACCGGCGGCGCTCGGTGACCATCGTCCTCGGCGCGGCGGTCCTGGACGACGTCCTCGGCCTGCTCGTGCTCGGGCTCGTCACCGCCATAGCGCTCGGCGAGGCGAACACCCTCGAACTCGCGCTGCTCGCCGTGGAGGCGGTGATCTTCGTCGTCGGCTTCGGGATCGCCGGACCGTGGATCATCGCCCGGCTCGGCCAGCGGCTCGCGCGGCTCTCCCCCAACGCCATCTTCGAGGTCGGCATCATCCTGATGCTCGCGCTCTCGCTGCTCGCCAACTACATCGGCCTCGCGGCGATCATCGGCGCCTTCCTCGCCGGTCTCGCCATCGCGGAACTCAAGCAGCACACCCAGGTCGAGGAGAAGTTCACGCCGCTGGCCTGGTTCTTCGTCCCCTTCTTCTTCGTGCAGATGGGCACGTACATCGACCTCGCGTCGTTCATCAAGCCGTCCGTCGTGCTGGCGATCGTCGTGTTCACGGTGATCGCCGTCGTCACCAAGTACCTGGGCGCCATCTGGGGCGCCCGCAGCGAAGGAAAGCGCATCGCCCGCGAGGTCGGCGTCGGGATGGTGCCGCGCGGAGAGGTCGGCATCGTCGTCGCCGGCATCGCGCTGGCCGCCGGCGCGGTCACGGAGGACGTCTACGCCGCCGTCCTCGGCATGGTGCTGGCGACGACCATCGTCAGTCCCTACCTGATCAAGGCCGTGTTCGCCGGCAAGCGGCAGGTGAGACCCCCGGTCGACAGGCTGTTCGATCCGCCGGACCCGGCGCCGGAGACGGCGCCGTCGCCGGCCACCGACGACGACTGACGCAACGGACGGCCTCACCGCTCGTGCTATCCTGAGGCAGAACGTGCCACAGCCGACTCGGAGGTGAGCGAGATGCCGATGGACGATGAGGGCAGCGGCGTTCAAGGCGTCTCCGCCTACAGACCGGAACCCGTTCCCGAAGCGCTCCTCCGCACGGTCCTGGACCACGCGCGTCTGGCGCCGTCCTGGCACAACCCTCGGGGCTGGCACATCTGGGCGCTGTCGGGCGAGGCGCTCCAGCGCTTCAAGGACGGCCTCACGCGCAGATTGCTCGACGGCGCTCCGGCGCATTCCGACCTCGAAGGCCCCGAGACCGCCTGGCCCGAGCTCTGTCTGGCGCGCACCGCCCGGCTGATGGCGGCTCACGAGGAGGCCCAGGCGACGGCCGGATTGGCAGGCAGCCGCGAGGAGAAGCTGACACGGCTGGGCCAGCTGTTCGGGGCGCCGTGCGCCCTCATCTACGGCGTCGACTGCCAC
>CAYTRM010000093.1:0-8998 GCA_964440225.1 uncultured Thermoleophilia bacterium
GGCGTCGACACGGCCGAAGGCTCGATCCCGCGGCGAGCCGGCGACAAGACCGCCGCTTCGTACCTGAACTTCCTGATCGTCAACGGCGGCGTCATCCTGCCGGCCTTCGGCGACCCCAACGACGCCGTCGCGAAGGCCAAGCTCGAGGAGTTGTTCCCGGACCGCCGCGTGGTGACCGTGCCCGGCCGCGAGATCGTGCTCGGCGGCGGCAACGTGCACTGCATCACGCAGCAGCAGCCGCGCGGCTGACGCCCGGGCGGGAGCGCCCGCCGCGTCAGCGCACGAAGTAGACGGTGGCGACGACGAGCCCGACGGCGACGACGACGCCGCGAAGGACGTCCGCTCGCACGTGCCCCGCGAACCGGCCGCCCAGCCAGCCGCCGGCGAGAGCGCCGACGGCCATGACCGCGGCCGCCGCCCAGACCACGTCGCCGGTGGCCACGAACAGTGCCGCGGCGGCGCCGTTGGCGCACAGCGACACCACCTGCTTGAGCGCGTTGACACGCTTCAGCGCGTCCGCCAGCACGAGCGAGAGCAGCGCCAGCATGACGATCCCGAGGCCGGCGCCGAAGTAGCCGCCGTAGACGGCGCCGGCGAACGCGGCCACGGCCGCGCCGGTCACGTGGCGGCGCCCGCCGGCGCCCGGCTCCTCGAGGCGCCGCACCGCCGCCTTGCGCAGCCACGGCTCGACGGCCAGCAGCGCCGTCGCGGCGAGGATCAGCCACGGGACGATGGCCTCGAACAGGTCCGGGCCGGTGACGAGCAGCAGCAGGCCGCCGCAGAGCCCGCCGGCGGCGGCCGGCAGGACCACCGCCGCGACGCGGCGCCCCTGGCCGCCGAGGTCGCGCCGTTGCGCAACGGTGCCGCCGAGGTAGCCGGGGAACAGCGCGACGGTGTTGGTCACGTTCGCGGCGAGCGGGGACACCCCCACGGCCGTGAGCGCGGGGAAGGTGATGAGCGTGCCGCCTCCGGCGAGCGCGTTGACGGCGCCGCCCGCCACCGCGGCCAGGAGCAGGAGGGTGAGCTCCGCCGCCGTGGGGATCACCGCGCGCCCCGCACGGGGGCACAGCAGCTCATCACCGGCAGGGCGGCGCCCCGCCCTCGACGAGTTCCTTGCCCCACGGCTCGCAGTCGCTCTCGACGAGGTATCCGCGGCGGCGGAAGAACCCGCGCGAGACCTCGTTGCCGGCGAGGATCTGCAGCTTGGCCTTGACGGCGCCCTTTGTGCGGAGGCGCGCCTCCAGCTCATCCATGAGCCGGCCGGCGATGCCCCGGCGCCGGCGGTCGGGCGCCACCGCGAGATGGTAGACGTAGGCGCGGCGCCCGTCCCAGCCGCCCATGACGGTGCCGACGATGCGTCCTCGAGCGTCGCGGGCGACCAGAAAGAGATCGGGGTCGCGCGCGAGCTTGAGCAGCGTGGCCGCCGGGCCGTCCGACGGCCTGATCCAGAGGTCGCCGCGCTGCCACAGCACGTGGACGACCGGGTAGTCGTCCATGCTGAACTCGCCGATGGTCACGCCGTGGTCCGCAGACTCCATGTGTCTCCTCGTCCGCCGGCGATTCTAGCGCGGCGGCGGCCGCCTCGCTCGCCGACGGTAGCCGCGGGCCCCGTGGCGGTAGAATCGAGGGGACCAGACGGCGGACTCGAGGAGCCACATGGACCCGGACACGACACGGCCGCTCGACACGGAGCCGAGCGTTCAGGCCACGGCCCGCGCCATGTTCGCGGCCATGGCCGCCGAGAAGCCGTCTCGCCTCTCACGCGAGCGCCTGCAGGGCGAGATGATGGAGTGGGCGATGGCCGACGAGCGGCTCAAGGTGGAGCTGCTCCGCTTCGTCGACGTCTTCCCCACCTTGCGTGATCGCTCCGAGGTCGCCCGCCACCTGCGCGAGTACTTCGCCCGGCAGGGTGTCGCCGCCCCGAAGGCGCTGCGCTGGGGCGTCGGCCTGGCCGGGCCGCGCTCGCCGGTGGCTCCGCTCGCGAGCGCGGTGATCAGGCGCCAGATGAAGGGCTTCGCGCAGCGCTTCATCGTGGGCCGGGACGCCCGCGGCGCCGTGCCGGCCCTCAAGGCGCTGCGCGACGCCGGTACCGGCTTCACCCTCGACGTGCTCGGCGAGGCCACCGTCAGCGAGGCCGAGGCGCACGCGTACCAGCAGACGTACCTCGACCTCCTCGACGGGCTCGCGGGCAAGGCGGCGGGCTGGCGGCGCGTGCCCGCCGTCGACGACGCCGCCTGGGGACAGCTGCCCCGCGTCAACCTCAGCCTCAAGATCACCTCGCTGTACTCGCAGATCGACCCCGTCGACTTCGAGGGAGGCGTCGTCGCGGTGAAGGACCGGCTGCGGCCCATCTTCCGCAGGGCGATCGACACCGGCGCGGCGCTCACCCTGGATCTCGAGCAGTTCCGCTATCGCGATCTCACCTTCGCGGTCTTCACGTCGCTGCTCGACGAGGAGGAGTTCCGCGGGTACGACGATGCCGGCGTCGTGCTGCAGGCGTACCTGCGCGACGCCGACCGCGACCTCGCGCTGCTCCTCGACTGGGCGCGGGACCGCGATCGGGTCTTCAACCTGCGCCTCGTGAAGGGCGCCTACTGGGACTACGAGACGGTGATCGCCGCCCAGGAGGGCTGGCCCGTTCCCGTCTTCACGCACAAGCCCGACACCGACGCGATGTACGAACAGCTCACGCGCACCATGCTGGAAGCCTCGGAGCACGTGCGCCCGGCCTTCGCGAGCCACAACGTGCGCTCGCTCGCCGTCGCCGTCGAGACCGCCCGGGAGCTCGGTCTCGCCGAGAACGCCTTCGAGATCCAGATGCTCCACGGCATGGGCGAGCCGGTCAAGGTCGCCATCCGCCGACTCGGGCTGCGGCTGCGGGAGTATGCTCCCGTCGGCGAGCTCATCCCCGGCATGGCCTACCTCGTCCGTCGCCTGCTCGAGAACACGGCCAACGACTCCTTTCTCCGCCAGACGTTCGTTGAAGGCGCCGCCGTCGACGAGCTGGTCCGGCCTCCGGAGGCGTCGCCGGACTTCAGCGCCGAGCCGCTGCGGCGGCCCGTCGTGACGTCCACCGACCCCGACGACCCCGGGCCGTTCCGCAACCAGCCGCACGCCGACTTCTCGCGGAGCGAGGAGCGCGCCGCCTACGACGCGGCGCTGGCGGAAGTGCGCGGCCGCCTCGGCGCCCACCATCCGCTGCGCATCGGCGGGCGGGACATCGAGACGGCGAGGACCCTCGACTCGACGGACCCGAGCCGGCCTGACGTGCTGGTCGGCACGACGGCCTACGGCGGCCGCGCCGAGGCCGAGGCGGCCGTCGCCGCCGCGCGGGCGGCCCTGCCGGCGTGGCGCGACACCGCCCCGGCGGAGCGAGCCGCGGTGCTCTTCCGCGCCGCCGGCCTCATGCGCGCCGAGACGATGAGCCTGTCGGCGCTCGAGACGCTCGAGGCCGGCAAGACGCGGCGCGAGGCGAACGCCGACGTCGACGAAGCCGTCGACTTTCTCGAGTACTACGGGCGCGAGATGCTGCGCCTGGGCGTGCCCAGGCGCATGGGCCACGCGCCCGGCGAGCACAACGTGTACTTCTACCAGCCACGCGGCGTCGCCCTGGTGATCGCCCCCTGGAACTTCCCCCTCGCGATCCTGACGGGCATGACGGCCGCCGCGCTGGTCGCCGGCAACCCCGTGATCGTCAAGCCGGCGGGCGCGACGCCGGTCGTCGCCGCGCGACTGGTGCGCCTGCTCGAGGAGGCGGGCGCGCCGCCGGGCGCCGTCAACTACCTGCCCAGCCCGGGCGGGGAAGTCGGCGACTTCCTCGTGCGGCACCCCGGCGTGGACCTCATCGCGTTCACGGGCTCGATGGAGGTCGGCCTGAACATCGTCGGCCGGGCCGCGCAGCACCCCGCCGCCGACGGCGTGAAGAAGGTGATCGCCGAGATGGGCGGCAAGAACGCGATCATCGTGGACAGCGACGCCGACCTCGACCTCGCCGTCACCGAGGTGATCGCCTCGGCCTTCCACTACCAGGGACAGAAGTGCTCGGCCGCCTCGCGGGTGATCGTGCTCGAGGCGGCCTACGACGACTTCGTCCGGCGTCTCGTCGAGGCGACGAAGAGTCTGCGCGTCGGCCCGGCGGACCTCCCGGGAACGCGCGTCGGTCCGGTGATCGGCGCCGAGGCGAAGGCGAAGATCGAGGCCTACATCGAGGACGGCCGGCGCGAGGCCACCCTGGCCGCCGTGATCGAGCCGCCGCCCGGCGGCTGGCCCGGCGGCGGCCACTACGTCGCGCCGCACGTCTTCGTCGACGTGCGTCCCGACGCGGTGATCGCCCAGGAGGAGATCTTCGGCCCGGTGGTCGCCGTGATCAAGGCGGCCGACCTCGACGAGGCGCTCGCCATCGCCAACGGCGTCCGGTACGGCCTGACCGGCGGTCTGATCAGCCGCAGCCCGGAGGCCATCGCGCGCGTGCGGCGGGAGTTCCGCGTCGGCAACCTCTACATCAACCGGGGGATCACCGGCGCCCTGGTCGAGCGGCAGGCCTTCGGCGGCTTCAAGATGAGCGGCGTCGGCTCCAAGGCCGGCGGGCCCGACTACCTGCTGCAGTTCCTGGAGCCGCGCGTGGTCACCGAGAACACGATGCGGCGCGGCTTCGCACCCTCCGAGGAACTGCTCGAGGACTGACGACCCGCGAACCTCACGCCCGCCCCCGGCGTCTCACCGCGTGTGACGCACCGGCCGCGACCGTCGCGGCCCGAGGAGGAGGGGGACGCGATGAGACGCAGGTTCAGGCTTTGGATGGTCATCCCGCCGGCGGTACTCGCGGTAGTGGCGCTGTTCGCGGTGGTCGGCCTTGCCAGCCGTGGCGGCGACGGGGGCGCGAACGTGGCCACGAGCACCGCGGAACGCGCGCTCGACGCGCTCGGCTCCCTGGGCGGCGCCGCGGAGCCGGTGCAGGGAGAGGATGCCGGCACGGCCGGCAAGAGCACGTCGGGCGGATCGGGCGGCGACGAGGGCATCGCCGCCGCCGTGCCGCCCGCCTCCTCCCCGTCCGCCCACCACCTGCTGCGCACCGGCGACCTCTCGCTGCTGGTCGGACGCGGCACGCTGCTCTCCACCGTCGACCGCATCAAGTCGATGACCGCGGCCATGAACGGCTACGTCATGTCGAGCGCCGTGGGCAGCGACCAGGGCGGCGGCATCGGACCGATCGAGCCGCAGCCGCTGGACGCTCCGGTGGACTCGGTCACGTCCGCGGACTCGGCGGCGTCCGTACCGGGAGCGGACCCGTATGCCGTCATCACCCTGCGCGTGCCCGAGCAGGCGTTCGACGCCGCGGTGAAGCGCTTCGCCAAGCTCGGCGACGTCCAGAGCGTCACCACCTCGAGCGAGGATGTGACGGCGCAGGTCGTGGACCTCAAGGCGCGCCTGCGGCACTTCCGCGCCGTCGAGCAGCGCCTCGTCGGCTTTCTCGGCGAGACCGCGAACGTGAACCAGATGCTCGCCGTCCAGGATCGCCTCGACGACGTGCAGCTCACGATCGAGCAGCTCAGCGCGCAGATCGCCTCGCTGCGCGAGACCACGACGTACGGCACCCTCTCGATCTTCGTGCGTGAGAAGGGCGTGCCGCAGGCCGGCGCCATCGACTCGTCCGACACCTTCGCCGGCGCCTTCTGGAACTCGGTGAAGCTGCTGGGCCACGGCGCCCGCGTCACCGGCCTCGTGCTGACGGCGTTGCTGCCGTTCATCCTCTTCTTCGGCGGCATCGGCCTCGTCGCCTGGTACGCCACGCGCAGGGTGCGGCGCAGCCGGCGGCGGACGGCGCCGCCGTCTCTGCCGGCCTGAGCGCCGCGCGCCGCCGGCCTCCTCGGCCGCGGCGGCGCTTCGCTCGCCGCGGCTCTCCGGCCCCGGCAGGACCGCGGCGACTCCTTGAGGCGGCCGGGGCTCGAGGACGACGATGTCCGTGAGCCCCGGCCGCCCTCCGGGTAGAGTCCCTCACACGACTCGGCTTCTTCTCTCCCGTCAGGAGGCTACGGTGAAAGCGGTGCGCATCCACGAGTACGGCGGCCCCGAGGTGCTGGTCTACGAAGACGTTCCGACTCCCGAGCCGGGGCCGTCCCAGATCCTGGTGAAGGTCGCGGCCGCCACGGTCAACCCGATCGACGTGGCCGTACGCGAGAACCGGTTCCCCACGCCCAAGGACCCGCCCAAGACGCTCGGGTCGGACGGCGCGGGGGTCGTGGAGAGCGTCGGCTCCGAGATCACGTCGGTGCGCCCCGGCGACCGTGTGTCGTTCAGCGGCCTCGGCATAGGCAGCGAGGGCAGCTACGCCGAGTACGCCCTCATCGCCGAGACGCAGGTGGTGGCCATCCCGGACGGCCTCTCGTTCGTCGACGCCGCCGCCCTCGGCATGGTCTTCCCCGCCGCCTACTACGGCCTCGTCACGCGCGGAGCCCTGAAGCAGGGTGAGACGGTGCTCGTGCAGGGCGCCTCCGGCGGCGTCGGCTCGGCGTCGGTGCAGCTGGCGAAGGCCCTCGGAGCCCGCGTCCTCGCCACCGCGAGCGGCCCGGGCGCCGCCGAGCTGGTCAAGGGCCTCGGCGCGGAGGCGGTCATCGACTTCAAGACCGAGGACGTCGCCGCCCGCGTGCTCGAGCTCACCGGCGACAAAGGCGTGGACCTGGTGCACGAGCTCGTGATCAGCGCCAATCTCGCGACCGACATCGAGCTGGTGGCAAAGGGCGGACGGATCGTGGGCACCGGGCAGGGACCCGGAGCCGAAGCGGCCGTCCCCATCGGCGCGGCGATCGGCAAGGACGTCTCGATACTGTTCATGAACCTGGGCAACGCCGGGCGCGCGGGCGTCGCCGCGATCGCCCGGGAGATCGCCGGGATGGCGGCCGCAGGCAAGGTCAAGCCGGTGATCGGCACGGAACTGCCGCTCGCGGAGGCGCGCCACGCGCATGAACTGCTCGAGGGCGACCACCTCGGCAAGATCGTGCTGACGCCGTGAGCTAGTAGCCCTTGCCGTTGCCGCGGATGGCCTCTTCGCGCTCCTTGCGCAGCTCGAGCCGCGGGAGCAGCGTGCCGATCACGGTGAGCAGCGTCCCGATTCGCTGCTCCTCGCTCAGCGACTCGAGCAACTCCTGCTTGAGCGGCGCGCCGAAATCGACGGCGGCCGCCACGCGGAAGGAGAGCGGCCCCTCGCCGGCCGGCTCGTTCGGCTTCTCCACCTCCATGAGGACCAGCATGCGGCGGTACACCTCGAGCAGCGCCGACCTGGTCTCCTGGGTCGCGTCCGGCTCCGCGTCGTCGAAGTAGTCGACGAGACCGCTCAGGTACTCTTCCGCCGGATCGTCGGGCTCGCGGAGTTCGAGCAGCCGGAAGCGGCGGACGCCCTCGACGATCACGTTCATGCGCCCGTCGTCGAGCGACTCGACGACTTCGACCACCCGCGCCGAACAGCCGCACTCGCGCAGGCCGTCCTCTTCCGCGAGGATCACCCCGAACTCGCCCTCCTCGAGGCGCTCGCCGATGAGCTTCTTGTAGCGCTCCTCGAAGATGTGCAGCGGGATGACCTCGCCGGGTACGAGCACGAGACCCAGCGGGAACAGACCCAGCAGCTCTTCGCTAGCGCCGTTCATGCCGCTCCGTCGCCTCTGTCCGCGCTTGCGCCTGCCGAACGATCGTCACAGCGCCTCCTCCCGGTCGGGAGTCTACCCCATAGCCGCTGTCACGGCCCTTCGCATCAGGGCCCCTGCGCGACGAACATCGCGTAGTCGTGCGCCCGTCCATCGACAACGTCGGTCGCGGGCACGACGTCGACGCGCGCGAACACCCGGGCGAGCCGCTTCTCGAACTCGAGATACCGCTCCGGTGACCAGAACACGGCCACTCCGCCCGGGCGCAGAGCCGCGGCCACCCGGGCGAGACCGTCGCTCGAGTACAGGCCGGCGTTCTCGTCGCGTACCAGCCACTCGGGGCCGTTGTCGGTGTCCAGTGCGACGACGTCCCAGCCGGACGGCGGCTCCCTCAAGACGTCCTCCACATCCGCCGTGACCAGGCGCAGCCGGCCGGCGCGCTCCGCCTCGACGGCGCGCCCCGCCGCCTCGCCGCCGTACTCGCGGAACCAGCGGACGACGACCGGCTCCAGCTCGACCACAGTCACCTCGGCGACGCGCCCGCAGCCGAGGGCCTCGTCCAGCGCGTCGCCGATCCCCAGGCCGCCGATGAAGACCCGCAGCGAGTCGCCCCGGACCCGCGGCCACGCCGCCGAGACGAGCGCCCGACTGCTGGCCGCGTTGGCGGCCGACACGAGGAAGACACCGTTGGCGACGATCTCGAGCCCGGCCGGCCCGCGGCGCAGCACGAGCTCGCCGCTCACCCCCCGGGCGCGATCCAGCTCCGGAGTCACGACCGATCGGCGCGTGTCGGCCGTCGCGAACGCATCGGCCGGGAGGCGCTCAGCCTCGCGCCGTCAGGTAGTCGGCGATGAGGCGGCTCACGTGCCGGCTCACGTCGTCGGGCAGCGGCGGCACGTCGTTCGCGGCGATCATCTCATGGGCGCGATCCCACGCGTCCTTCACGAGCGGCGTGCCGACGTACTGCTCGAAGGTGCCGCGGTGCCACAGATGCGGCTGCCACAGCTCGCCGCCGCAGTACATGGTCCGCGTGCTCTTCTGCGCCAGGTAGTGCCCGCCGATGCCGACGGCGATGATGTCGTCGACCAGCGCCTGCGCCTCGCTCACCGGGTCGTCGCGGAGGAACCGCTCGATGGCGTTCACCGTGTCGGCGTCGAGCACGGTCTTCGCCAGACTGGCGGTCTGCGCGCTGTCCATGAGCCCGAAGGCGAGGATCACGTCCGCGCCGGCGAGCGCGCTGGCGAGGCCCGTGAGCATGCCCTCCGCCCCGGCCTGCAGGTCGCACGCCTTGGCGTCACAGCTGACGGCGCTGCCCTGGACGCGCATGCCGTAGAAGTGGCTCATCTCGATGCAGGCCATGT
>CAYTRM010000094.1:0-8997 GCA_964440225.1 uncultured Thermoleophilia bacterium
CCGCGTTTGAGGAGCTGGTCCGCAACGGAGTCAAGCCCGAGTGCCCGCAGTGCCACTCGGGCGATGTCTGCCGACTGCTGTCGGCGTTCGCCGTCCATTCATCGTCAGCCAACCTCGGCGGCAAGGGAGCTACCAAGAGCTGCTCCACCTGCGCCGCTTCCTCCTGTGCCACCTGCCACTGACGACGCCACGGCGGCGCTGGACCTCCTCCGCGCCGAGGTCGAGGCCTGCACGCTGTGCGACCTCCACGCGACGCGCACACGGAGCGTGGCCGGCGACGGCGATCCCGGCGCCGGCCTCATGTTCGTCGGCGAGGCGCCCGGCTACCACGAGGACCAGCAGGGCCGGCCGTTCGTCGGCCAGGCCGGCAAGCTCCTCGACAAGCTGCTCGGCGGAATCGGGCTGTCGCGGGACGACGTGTTCATCGCCAACGTCCTCAAGTGCCGCCCGCCGAACAACCGTGACCCGCGGCCGGAGGAGATCGCCGCCTGCCGGCCGCATCTGTGGCGGCAGATCGCGCTCATCGAACCCCGGGTGGTCTGCACCCTGGGCAACTTCGCTACGAAGCTCCTGAGCGGCGACCCTACCGGCATCACGCGCGTCCACGGGCAGCCGCGGGTCGCCGAGATCGGGGGGCAACGCCTCTATCTGTACCCGATCTTCCACCCCGCTGCGGCTCTGTACACGCCGGCGACGCTGACGACGCTGGAAGACGACTTCCGGCGGCTCCCGGACCTGCTGGCGCAGGCGGCTCCCGCGGAGGGCGCGGAGGCGGCCGCGCCGCCGGCCGCGGAGCGACCGGCCTGGCAGCCGCCCGAACGCCTGAGGCCTTCCGTCGCGTCGTCGCCGGCGCGGCCGCAGGAGGGCGCCGCTTCCGGCGGCCCTGTGGCTGCCGCTCCGGCCGGCCCCGCGGCCGCCGACACGCCCCCTGCCGGACCCGAGCCGGACGGGCACGACGCGCCGGCCGGACCGGAGCAGCTCGGCCTCTTCTAGATGGTGACGCTCACCCTTGCGTCGCCGGCGCAGACCAGGAGGCTCGGCCGCGAGCTGGCGGGCCTGCTGCGGCCGCCGGCGCTCGTGACCGTCGAGGGCGAGCTCGGCACGGGCAAGACGACCCTCATTCGCGCCATCCTGCGCGCGCGCGGCGTGCGCGGACCCGTCACCAGCCCGTCGTTCACGCTGGCCCAGAGCTATCACGGGCGTGGCGGCGAGGATCTGCATCACCTCGACCTGTACCGCCTCAGCCGCGGCGCCGACGCCGAACTCTTCGCGTGGGACGATTATTTGAGCGCTTCGGCGCTCACCTTCGTGGAGTGGCCTGCGGCCGGCGGCCACGCTCTGCCGCCGGCCGACGTCCGCGTGGAGCTCGAGCACCGTACGCCGCGCAGCCGCGTCGTGAGCGTCGGCGCGTCCGCGAGCCTCGAGGCGGCGATCCTCACGAGGATGAGTGCGGAGGCGGTCACCGAAGGCCGCGGCGAGGCTCACCGGTGATCCTGGCGCTCGAGACGGCGACGGCGGCCTGCTCGGCGGCGCTCTGCGCCGCGGACGGCTCCGTCGTCGCCGAGCGTCTGTCGCTGGACGGCCCGGCGCACTCCCGGCGGCTGCTTCCGTACGTGCACGAGATCTTCGCCGAGGCCGAGGCGGACTGGGCCGACGTCGACACGGTCGCCGTCGGCCTCGGACCCGGCGCCTTCACGGGTCTGCGCATCGGTGTCGCCACCGCCCGGGCGCTGGCGCAGGCCGGCGACGGTGTGCGACTTGCCGGAGCGCCGACGCTCGCAGCGCTGGCCGGCGCCCTTGCGGGCGCGTTCGCGCCGTCGCCGCAGGCGCCGGCGGCGCGGCTGGTCCCGCTCGTCGACGGCCGGCGCCGGGAGGTGTTCGCGGCCGTCTACGAGCCCGACGCCTGCGGCGGGGTCCGGTTGGTCCAAGGGCTCGAGGTGGTCGCCGCCGGCGAAATGACCGGGTGGCTCGGCGCGCTCGGCGACGTCGTCGTCGGCGGCGACGGCGCCGCGCTGTACGCCGAGCTTCTGCCGGGAACCGCGAGACGAGCGCCGGGCATCGATGCTCCTACGGCCGCCATGGTCGGCCGGGCGGTCGCCTGCGGCGCGCCCGGCGTCGTCTGGGGCTCCGGCGCGGTGCTCCCCATCTACGGCCGCGCGCCGGATGCCACGCCGCGGCCGTCCGGCGTCCCGCCGGCCGGTGTGGCGCCGCCCGCGGGATCCTCCGCACGGGGCTCCTCGTGAGCCTCCAGGTCGTTCCCGACCCTCAGCGGCACGAACGCGTCGTGCGGCCCATGCAGTTCATCGACCTCGAGTCCGTCGCCGTGCTCGAGGCCCGCAGCTTCACCCTGCCGTGGTCGCTCGCCATCTTCAGCGGGCAGCTCGCGCGCGAGAGCGGCATCTGCCTGGTGTGCGAGGACGACGGCGACATCGTCGCGTACCTCATCGCCGACATGTTCGTCGACGTCTGGCACCTCATGAACCTCTGCGTCGAGGAGTCACTCCGCCGCCAGCACCTGGCGTCACGGCTTCTCGAGGCCTACTTCGCGATCACCGAGCGCCGCGGGCATCGCGGGCACACGCTCGAGGTCCGCGTGTCGAACACCTCCGCCGTCGAGCTGTACCGCAGCTTCGGCTTCGTCGCCACCGGCATCCGTCCCGGCTACTACAGTGACGACCGCGAGGATGCGGTCATCATGTGGAAGGACTGGGAAGGGGAGAGCGCATGAGCGCCGCGGCGGCCGGGCAGGCGTCGCCCGCCGACCTCATCCTCGCCGTGGAGACGTCGTGCGACGACACCAGCGCGGCGGTCGTCCACGGCCGCGAGGTGCTCGCCTCGGTCGTCTCGTCGCAGAACGAGCTGCACGCGCGGTTCGGCGGCGTCGTCCCGGAGGTCGCGTCGCGGCGCCACACCGAGCTCGTGAGCGACGTTGTGGCCGAGGCCATGACGTCGGCCGGCGCCGGCTGGGACGACCTGGGCGCGGTGGCCGTCACGCAGGGCCCGGGACTCATCGGGGCGCTGCTGGTCGGCCTTGCGGCGGCAAAGGCGATCGCGTACCGGCGCCGCCTGCCGCTCATCCCCGTCAACCACATCCAGGGTCACATCGCCGCCAACTACGCGCTCGGAGTGGAGCCGCCGTTCCTGTGTCTCGTCGCCAGCGGCGGGCACACCCTGCTGGCTGTGGTGGAGGAGGGCGTCCGGTATCGCGTCGCCGCCAAGACGATGGACGACGCGGCCGGAGAGGCGTTCGACAAGGGCGCCCGGCTGCTCGGCCTCGGGTACCCGGGCGGCAAGGAACTCGACGCGCTGGCGGCGCGCGGCGACCCGGGCTACGTCCGCTTTCCGCGTGCTGTGCCTCGCGGTCGCGGATTCAGCTTCAGCGGCCTCAAGACCGCGCTGCTCTACGACCTCCGCGACCGCGAGGCCGCCGAGGTCGAGGCGCACCGCGCCGACATCGCGGCGGCCTACCAGGCCGCGATCGTGAACCAGCTGGTCGAGAAGACGATCGCCGGCGCCGGGGCCGAAGGTCTGCGGCGTGTCGCCGTCGCCGGCGGCGTTGCCGCCAACTCGGGGCTGCGCCGGGCTCTGGCGGACGCCTGCCGGGCGCGCGGCCTGCAGCTGTCCCTGCCGCCGCTCGCCCTCTGCACCGACAACGCCGGCATGATCGGTCTGGCGGCCGGCTTCCTGCCGGCGCTCGCCTGCCCCGACTACCTCGACCTCGACGCCTTCGCCAGCGACGCCGAGGCCAAGGCGGCGCGGCCGCGAAAGGGCCGCGCCCGGCCCGCCCGCTCGGCTTAGCCCTCCGGCTGCGCCGATCCTGCGCGGGCCGGTCGCCCCGTTTCCCGACACCTCGACATCCTGTACGTGCGCGAGCGCCGTGGTCGGCCATCTCGCAGGGTCACTGTGCGGTCGCCGGTGCTAGACTCGGAACAAGCATGGGTCGCAGACCACACCCCGTCTTCCCCCCCGCAGGCGCCGGCGACAAGCCGCGGCTGGCCGCCGACCTCTTCGTCGAGTGTCTGGAGAACGAAGAGGTCGAGTTCGTCTTCGGCATACCCGGTGAAGAGACGCTCGACCTGAGCGAGGCTCTCGACCGGTCCCGGCAGATCACGTTCGTGCCCACGCGTCATGAACAGGGCGCGGCGTTCATGGCCGACGCCTACGGCCGGCTCACCGGGCAGCCGGGCGTCTGTCTCGCCACGCTGGGCCCCGGGGCCACGAACCTCGCCACCGGCGTCGGCGACGCCAACCTCGACCACGCGCCTCTGGTGGCCCTGACCGGCCAGACGGGGCTTGCCGGCATGCACAAGGAGACCACGCACCAGTTCATCGACACGGTGGACATGCTGGCGCCGATGACCAAGTGGAACACGCGCCTGCACCACCCCCGCATGGTCGCGGAGGCTGTCCGCAAGGCGTTCAGCATCGCGGCGGCGGAGAAGCCGGGAGCCACGCACCTGGAGCTCCCGGCCGACGTGATGGAGGTCCCGGTCGAGGGCCGGCCCATGCCGCGGGGCCCGGAGCCCTTCGTCCCGGCCGACCCCGTCGGCCTGCTGCGGACGACCGAGCTTCTGGAGGCGGCCGCGCGGCCGGTGCTGCTGGTCGGCAACGGCGTCGTGCGGCAGGGCGCGTCGCAGGCCCTGCGCACGCTCTGCGAGCAGACGGGGCTTCGCGCGATCACGACGTTCATGGGCAAGGGCGTCCTCGACGCCGCCGATCCGCACTTCCTGTTCACGGCGGGACTGAGGAGCCAGGACTATCCGCAGGGCCTGCTGGGCCAGGCCGACCTCGTCGTATGCATCGGCTACGACATGATCGAGTGGCCTCCCTCCGCCTGGAATCCGGACGGCCGCCAGCGCATCGTCTGTATCGACACGGTGCCGACGGAGATCGACGCGAACTTCGTCCCCGAGGTGGAACTGATCGGCGACCTGAGCGCCATCCTCTTCCAGCTCGTCGGGCTGCTCGAGGGCAAGACCGTGCGCCGGCTCGAGACGCGACCCTACCGGCGCGCCATGCGTACCGTCCTCGACTCGGGCGCCGACGGCGACTTCCCGGTCAAGCCGCAGCGCGTCCTCCGCGATCTGCGCTCGCTGCTCGCGGCCGACGACATCCTCATCAGCGACGTCGGCGCGCACAAGCTCTGGGTGGCGCGCTTCTGGGAGGCGCGCGAGCCCAACACCGTCCTCATCAGCAACGGGTTCGCGGCCATGGGCTTCGGGCTGCCGGCGGCGATCGCCGCGGCGCTCGCGACGCGCGGCCGCCAGAAGGTCGTGTGCATCAGCGGTGACGGCGGCTTTCTCATGAACGTGCAGGAGCTCGAGACGGCGCGCAGGCTTGCGCTGCCCTTTGTCATCCTCGTCTGGAGCGACGGGGGATACGGCCTCATCGAGATGCACCAGCGGCGCCGGTACGGCCGCATCGCCGGCACGCGCTTCGACAACCCCGACCTCGTGGCGCTGGCGCGCTCGTTCGGGGTGGAGGGCCTTCGCGCCACGAAGGCCGGCGACGTCAAGCCTCTCCTTGCAAAGGCGCTCACCTATCCGGGCCCCGTCGTCGTCGATATTCCTATAGACTACGCCGAAAACGCGAAGCTGTCGGTCGATTTGTGGCAACTCGCACCCGAGGCGCTAGCCTGAAAGGTGCACAAACTTAGGCGGGGGGGTCCGCATGACAGAGATGCTGCGTAACGAGGGGCTGAAGCGGGTACGGATGCGGCTGATCACCGCCGTCGTCTTCGTCTTCACGCTCACGTGCTCCGGCGCGTTCGGCATGGAAGACGTCGTCTCGTCCTCCGGGCCGGGGCTGACGCTCCTCATGATCCTCATCCTGCCGTTCCTCTGGAGCGTGCCGATGGCGTTCGTCGCCTCGGAACTCGGCTCCATGGTCCCCGAGGCCGGAGGCCTGTACCGCTGGATCCGTCGCGGCATGGGCGAGTACTGGAGCTTCCAGGCCGGCTGGTGGTGGACCCTCTCCCTGTACGTCGACTCGGCCGTCTACGTGGCCCTTGCGCTCGACTACATGGAGGCGAGGTGGGGCTTCAGCGGAGGCACCCGGGCGATCATCGGGGTCGCCATCATCGCCATCTTCACGTTCATCAACATCCGCGGCCTGGACCTCACCGGCTGGGCGCTGACGATCATCCAGGTCGGCGTCATGGTGCCGCTCGTGATCTTCAGCGTGTGGGGCATCATCGCCGGCTCGGGCAACCCGTTCTCCCCCGTGATGCCGGAGGGTGAGAGCTTCCTGAGCTCGATGCAGCTCGGGTTGGCGATCATGATGTGGATGTACTCGGGGTGGGAGTCGATATCCACCCTGGCGGGTGAGATCGAGAATCCGCAGAAGGTCATCCCCAAGGCCCTGATGATCGGCACGCCGATTGTCATCGCCACCTACTTCTTCTCGGTCTGGGCCGCGATCCGGGTGGCTCGCCTGGACGGCCCCGACAACTGGCTGAACATGTGGACGGGCGGCGGCGGCGTCGACTTCGTCGAGGCCGCGCAGATCCTCGGTGGAGGTGTTCTCGCCTACCTGATGCTCCTTTCGGCGATCCTCTCCAATGTCGGTCTCTACGCGGGGTACCTCGCGACCGGCGCGCGACCGCAGTTCCAGATGTCTCGCGACCGTCTCCTGCCGAAGTTCCTCGGCCTCACTCACAAGAGCTGGGGTACGCCGTGGGCCGCCATCCTTCTCATGGCCGCCGTCAACGCGGTCCTGATCAACTTCAACTTCAGCGCGCTGATCACGATCGACGTGTTCCTGCTCATGTTCCCGTACGTGCTGATCTTCCTCACGGTGATGGTCCTCAGGGTCAAGGAGCCGGACGCGCCGCGCCCGTTCCGGGTGCCGATGCCCACCTGGCTCCTGGGCGTGTGGGTCGCGATCCCGATCGCCATCGCCGTCATCGCCCTGTTCGTCAACGGCGTCGACTGGATGATCGGCGGTCTCGCGGGCATCCTCACCGGCCCCATCGCGTACCTCGTCTTCAAGAACCTGTACAAGGGCACCACCGATGAGGCTCTCGAGGGCTCGGTCGTCACACCGCAGGGCGAGCTCACCGACTTCGGCGCCGCAGTGGAAGGAGTCGAAGCATGAAGGGGCAGAAGATGGCCAACTACGCGGCGGTCGCCGGCATCCTCGGCGGCGCGCTCGCGATCGGAGGCGGGCTGTACGCACGCTCGGTGGAGGCCGTGTTCGGCATCCCGCAGTTCTTCGGCATCTACTCCGAGTACCTCTCCGGCGTGCACGTGCTCGTCGGTATCGGCGCCGTCATGGTCCTCGGCGGCCTGATCAGCTTCAAGTGGCCGAGCGTCGGCGGTGTCATCGTGTGCAGCGCCGCCATTATCGGTCTCATCTACACCTACGACAGGGGCCAGTATCGCTGGTCGCCGATGGTGTACTACTGGTGGGGCCCGTGGCTCCTCGCCTGGATCGCCGGCATCTTCGCCGGGTACGCCGCTTACAAGAACGTGCCGCAGAGCAACGAGAAGCTCGCCGACGCGCGGCATGCGGAGGGTCACTCCGGGTAAGCCGGTCGCCGGCTCCAGAAGGCAACGAGCGCCGGGACCCGCCCAGAGCGGGCCCCGGCGCTCGTCACGTCTGTACCGGCTGCGTGCCGGCGGGGCCGGCTCTCGCGAGGCATTTCCCGGCCGTCGTCACGCCTCCAGCAGGATGGTCACCGGGCCGTCGTTGACCAGCTCCAGCTGCATGTGCGCGCCGAAGACGCCGGTCTCCACGGGCACGCCTTCGGCGCGGAGAGCCGCGACGAAAGCTTCGTAGACGGCCTCAGCCGGTTCCGGCCGGGCGGCGTCGCTGAAGCCCGGCCGGTTGCCCCGCCGTGTGTCCGCGTACAGCGTGAACTGGGAGACGGCGAGGACCGCTCCGCCGACGTCGCCGAGCGCCAGGTTCATGAGGCCGGCGTCGTCGGCGAACACGCGCAGCCGCGCCGTCTTCGCGGCGAGCTTGCGAGCCGCGGCGGCATCGTCCTCGCGGGAGACGCCCACAAGGGCGACGAATCCGCGGCCGGTCCGGCCGCCGGTCTCACCCTCCACGGAGACGGCGGCTCTGGTCATGCGCTGGAGCAGCACCCGCATGTCGTCACCCCTCTGTTCGTCGCTCCGTCCGGATCTCGGCGCCATCCTAGCGGCGCCGACTCCACCGAGCCAGGAGGCGAAGCACTCGAGCAGCTCGACTGACAGCCTCTTGCGGAGCGCCCAACAGCCAAAAAGTACCTGTAAAGCGGCGATTTAGCCTGGACGAGCGCCGTCCGGGCGACCGGCTCCGTCGACGGGTTTGACATCTTCCGGAGCCGGTCATACCATAGCGACGCTCAACGCATAGCACTCTCACCCAGAGAGTGCCAGACACATCCTGTTGCGGACACCAAGTGAGACACCAAGGAGGGTTGCTGCATGAAGCTCAAGCCGCTTGAAGACCGCGTGATCATCAAGGCCGTCGCTGAAGAAGAGAAGACGGCCAGCGGCATCGTGCTGCCCGACACGGCGAAAGAGAAGCCGATGATGGGCGAGGTCGTCGCTGTGGGCGACGGCAAGTGGGACGAGGACGGCAAGAAGCGCGTCCCTGTCGACGTCAAGAAGGGCGACAAGGTCATCTACGGCAAGTACGCGGGTACCGAGTACAAGACCGCCGATGGTGACGAGCTCCTGATCCTGCGCGCCAGCGAGATCCTGGCCGTAGTCACAAAGTAGAGAGGAGGCTGAAGTAGCGTGGCTAAGGAACTGAAGTATCACGATGAAGCCCGACGTTCGCTCGAGCGCGGCGTCAACGCGCTTGCCGACGCCGTCAAGATCACCCTCGGCCCCAAGGGCCGCTATGTGGTGCTCGACAAGAAGTTCGGCGCGCCGACGATCACCAACGACGGTGTGACCATCGCCCGCGAGATCGAGCTCGAGGACGTCTTCGAGAACCAGGGCGCCCAGCTCGTCAAGGAAGTCGCGACCAAGACCAACGACATCGCCGGTGACGGCACCACGACCG
>CAYTRM010000095.1:0-8982 GCA_964440225.1 uncultured Thermoleophilia bacterium
GGCCGCCGCCTTGATCTCGGTGAGGAACACCTCGGCCTCGGCGGCGGCGCGCTCGACCGCGGCCGCGAGACGGCTGCGGTCGGCGAGGTCGCACGACACCAGCACGACATCCGCTCCGTGCTCTTCGGCGAGCGCCCGCTCGAGCATCGGCGCGGCGCCCCTGGGAGCCGTCGTGAAGAAGGCCACCCGGCGCCCGCGGATCGGCTCCGCCGGTCGCGGCCGAAACACGGTCGCGATCGTCTCGAGCCGGGGATTCACGGCCCTGGCCGCGGCGGTAAGGGCCTCCACGTCGCCGGGCTCCGCGAACGGGAGCTCACACTGCGTGAGGACGAGGACGTCGCTGAGCAGCAGCCGGTACGTCCCCAGGTAGCCGGTCACGTACTCCGGCGGCTGCCCCGCGCCGGCGACGCAGAGGGTGGCGTCGGCGGCCACGGGCGGCACGACGGCGCCGCTGCCCTCGATGACCGCGAGCGCCGCGCCGCTCGACTCCACGAGCGGCAGCGCGGCCCGGACGTTGTCGTCGAACGGCGCGCCGGCGAGCCCGCCGCCGCAGCGCCGGCACCCGATCGCGGTGACGCCGGCGAGCGCCGCGTCCTCGTAGCAGTCGCTCGCCGCGTGGCGGCCGGCGCGGGAGGCGGCGAGCAGGTCGGCGAAGCCGAGCCCCTCGCCGCCGGCGATCAGCTCGGGCTCCGGCGGTCCGCCGCGGCCCATCGCCACGACGACGACACCCCCGGCTTCGCGGCGCCCCTCGTCGAGCCGCCGCGCCAGCCAGCCGCTCACGGCGGTCTTGCCGACGCGCTTGCCGGTACCGATCACGCCGAGCGACGGCACCGCCTGCAGCCGCGCGAAGGCCTGCGGCCGCACCTCGGTGTCGGCGGCCACGTACCGGGCGCCCTCGGCGAGCGCGGCGCTCATGAGGAGGAAGCGCTCGCGGTACCCCACGACCGGCTCGTCGCTGAGGTCCACGAGCGCCGCGGCGCGCGCCGTTCGCAGGACCGCGCGCACCGCGTCGAGCGCCTCGTGCACCGGACCCGAGCGCAACTCGACGGCGTCGAGCCTGGACAGGCCGACCTCCGCCGCGAGTTCGAGCAGTCCGGGGCCCGCGGCCGCGTCGCCGGCCGGCGCGAGGCCGGGCGCGACGGCCGCGCCGCCGCGCAGCTTCTCGCGCCCCCCCGCGAAGAGACCGGCCACGACCTCGTAGCGGTCGTCCAGACCGGCCAGCGCGGCGGCCACGACGGGCGGGTAATGTTCGCCGTCGATGAGGACGACGGCGCGCGGCAGGCTCTTGCCTATCGCCCTTCCTCCTCGGGCACGGGGCAGATGTACTTCTCGAAGGACGCGGTTGACGGCACGAAGTCGATCAGCGTCTCCTCCCCGTGGAACGGGTACTTGCGCACCACCCGCACGCGGTCGTCGTCCACCCGGATCACGTTGTAGCAGGCCTTGATGTTGCCGCGCAGGCGGAGCGAGCTGCAGGTCCCGGCGTTCACCACGAAGAGGCGCTCGAGACGCCACGCGTACGGAACATGCTTGTGGCCCGAGAGCACCAGGTTCACGCCGCACTCCTGGAGCACTTCCAGCAGGTCCCCGGCGTCGTAGACGATGTTGCGCTCGCGGCCCGTGCCCGGCACGGGGAGCAGGTGATGGTGCAGCATGAAGATGCGGAACGCGGCCGGGCGAGCGTACTGCTCCCTGAGGTGCTCGTAGAGCGCCCGGCCGATCTGGCCGTGGTCGAGGTCCGGTTCGGTCGAGTCGACGGCGACGATGGTCACGTCGCCGAGGTGGAGATTCTGCCAGCGCGGCCCGACCATCTCCTCGAAGTGCACGTACCCGACGTTGCGGGCGTCGTGGTTGCCGGGGATCACGACCTGGGGGGCCTCGATCCGGCGCAGATACTCGCAGGCGGTGACGTAGTCCTGGCGAAAGCCCATCTCGGTGAGGTCGCCGGTGCACAGGACGATGTCCGGAGCCAGCTCGTTGAGCTCGATGACGACGCGGTCCATGAGGCTGGGCACGAAGTACGGAGAGCCGGCGTGCAGATCGCTGATGTGGGCGATGGTGAGCTGGGTCATCCTGTGGTCCCCCGCGGACCGCCTCAGTGCCGGGTCACTCTACCACCACGATACGGCCCGGGCCTTGCTTGTCGAGCACCGCGAAGCTCGTCTGGCCGCCCTCACGGCGAAAGCGCAGCCGCATGGTGGTGCGTCCCACGCGCAGATTGCTGAGCGAGACTTCGCCGAGCCACTTCGGCAGGACGGGGTTGTGCACGTAGACGATGTTCTCCTCGGCCTGCGCGTAGATGCCGAGCATCGCCTGGAGGACGATGAAGAGGGCGGCCGAGGAGTTCGCGTCGGGAGTGCACGCCATGGGGAACGAGACCGGCCGGTCGATCGACTGCCGGGTGAAGCCGCAGAACATCTCCGGCAGCCGGGAGTACTCGTGCGCCGCCGCCGCCTCCACCAGTCCCCAGGCGAGGCGGTTCGACTCCTGGACGTACCCGTGCTTCTTCATGCCGTTGGCGATGACCGCCGTGTCCGTTGGCCAGACGCTCCCGTTGTAGAAGCTCACCGGGTTGTAGGCGCGCGCCTCATTGCTCACGGTGCGGATGCCCCACCCGGTGAACATGTCCGGTGAGGTGAGACGCTTGACGACCGCCGGGACGTGCTCTTCGGCCACGATCCGCGACCACAGGGCGTGACCGATCGTCGAGCACACCGTGCGCACCTGCCGCTTCCTGCCGTCGAGCGCCATGGCGAAGTAGCCCTCGTCCTCCATCCAGAACTGCTCGTTGAACGCCCGCTTCAGCCTGGCCGCATCCTGCGACAGACGCTCGGCCCGCTCGACGTCGCCGAGCTGGCTGAAGATGGCGGCGAGGCGCCGCTTGGCGTAGTACACGTAGCCCTGCGTCTCGGCCAGCGCGATCGGCCCCTCTGCCTGCGACCCGTCGGCGTGCATGACGGCGTCGGCGGAGTCGCGCCACCCCTGGTTGCGCAGACCCTGCCGGGAGCGCCGCTCGTACTCGACGAAGCCGTCGCCGTCGGGGTCGCCGTCGCCGTCGAGCCAGCCGAGCGCGGCGTCGATGGCCGCGGCGCGCATCTCGAACCCGTCGAGGTCGCCCGTCCACATCGCGAGCTCGGCGACGAGCAGCAGCCAGAGCGGGGTGGCGTCCACGGAGCCATAGTACGGAGTGTGCGGCACGGCGCGGAGCTCGGCGAGCTCTCCGCGCCGCAGCTCGTGCATGATCTTGCCGGGTTGCTCCTCGCGGAAGGCGCTGTCGTGCGTGCCCTGGTGACGCGCGAGGAAGTTCGCCGCGGCCTGCGCCCAGCGCACGTCGAGCAGCAGTGTCTGCAGGCCGAGCAGCGCCAGCTCGCGGCCGAACGGAGCCATGAACCAGGGCAGCCCCGCCAGCGCGATCCGCTCCCCGTCGATGGTCGTCGAGAGCATGCGCAGGTCCTGCTGCCCGCGGCGCAGGGCCAGATTGACCGTGCCGTTGTCGGTGAACACGCCGGTGGCGCCGGACTCCCAGCGCTCGTGGTCGTGCCGCAGCGCGCCGAGAGCCTGGTTGAACGCGACGGCGTCCTCCCCCGGCGCCTCCGGACCGACCACCCGCATGTCGTACCTGAGCACCACGCGCTCTCCGGGCGCCAGCCGCAGGCGATAGCGCGCCCGGCCCTGCCTGATCGAGTCCGGCGGGTCCTCGAAGTGGATGATCGTCTTGCGGACGACCTCGTCCAGGCCCAGGTACGCGAGTGACAGACAGTCACCCTCGACCTTGGGCTCCAGCCGCGTCCCCCTCCTGCGCCGGCGTGTGCCCCGGATCTCGAACAGGTCGGCGAAGTCCGCGGCGAAGTGCAGGTCGAGCACGAGGTCGACCTCGCGCCGGTCGTAGTTACGCACGCGGACGAGTTCGTAGACCCGGCCGGAGACGAAGCGCGTGCGGCGGACGTGCACGCTGGCCTGCGGCAAGGTGCGCCCGTCCGCGGTGCGCGCCTCGAGGTTGGTCAGCTCGATCGTCGCCGAGTAGCCGCGCTCCGCGCTCGCGCTCAGCAGCACAGGCTGGCGCCCCGCGATCGTCAACTCGTGCCGGCAGAGGTACCGGGTGTCGCGGTAGTAGAGCCCGAGGGCCGAGTTCTCGGCGCCCGGGACCTGGCCGAGCTCGTTGGAGTACAGGAAGAGGTCGCCCTCCTTGATGGAGAGACGAGACGCGCGGCCGCCGCTCATCACGTAGCGCTCGGCGGTCGTCGTCACGACGGGGTCGGTCGTGGCCGGTCGGTCGGCCGGGGGCGTCGGGCGCTCGGGCTGCTCTCGCGAGGCGCTCATGCCCCGGCTCCCCTCCTCCGCTCGGGTGGGCCCGGGCGGTGGCGGGCGCGCGGCGGCGCTCCGACGGACGACCCGGCGCTCACCCTGTCGCCTCGAGGAACAACCGCATGAGCGACGGGCCGTCGTCCACTACGAGACCGGTGTGCGACGCCTGCGACTCGCTGAAGGCCATGGCGCCGCCGCCGCCGATGCCCGGCATCGGCTCGCTGATGACGAAGGGCACGGGGCCGGCGGCGTGCGTCTGCGTGCGCACGGGCGTCAGGTGGTCGGGCAGCACCATGACGGCCGGACGCGTCGGCGCCAGGAGGATCGGCGCCAGCACCTCGGCGTCGATGCGGGCGATGGCGCGGACCTTCTCGGCCAGATCGCCCATGTGGGCGGCCTCGTCCGGCGCCTCCACGTGCACCCACACGAAGTCGTGGTCCTCGAGCGCGGCGACGGCGGCCCGCGCCTTGGCTCCGTAGTCGGTCCGCAGATCGCCGGTGGCGCCGGGCACGTCGATCACGTCGAGCCCGGCCACGCGGCCGAGGCCGCGCACGAGGTCGACCGCCCCGACGACGGCGCCGCTCAAGCTGTAGAGGTCGGAGAAGCGCGGCATGCGCGGCGGCGTACCCTCGCCCCAGAACCAGGCGCTCGTGCCCGGCCGGACGCGCGCGAGGACGTCGTCCGCCCGCCGCTGGAGCTCGGCCAGGCGCGCCGCCGAAGAGTCGTCGGCGACGCCGGCGGCGACGCCGGGCAGGTACCCGGTCACCGGCTGGTCGAGGATGTCGTGCGGCGGCGTGCACGGCACGACCGCGCCGCCGCGCCAGACGAGCAGGTGCCGGTAGCTGACGCCGGTGTGGAACTCGAACGGCCCGCCGCCGAGCTCGGCCTCGAGCGCCTCGACGCAGGCGCGCGCCTCATCGGTGTCGATGTGGCCGGCGGTGTTGTCCCTCATGACGCCGCCGGCGATCGTGACGAGGTTCAGCCGGTACGCGACGTCGTCCGCTCCGAGGTCGACCCCGATGCTCGCCGCCTCGAGCGGGCTGCGCCCGCTGTACACGGCGGCCGGGTCGTAGCCGAGCAGCGCGAGATTGGCGACGTCGCTGGCCGGCGCCATGCCCTCCGGCACCGTGTGGGCGAGACCGACGATGCCGCCACGGGCAAGGCCGTCCATGGCGGGCGTCTCCGCCGCCTCGAGCGGCGTGCGCCCGCCGAGCGCGGCCTGCGGCTCGTCGGCCATTCCGTCGGGGACGAGCAGGACCCGTTTGCGCATCAGCTCCTCCTTCGCGAGCGATCCGGCCGAAGCGGCGTGATCACCCGGCGCCGCCCAGCACCATCATCGGCGAGAGTTCGAGAGCGGTGTACTTCGGGCGGTACCGCTCCGCGTCGTAGTAGCGGTCGACGTCGACGACCTTCTTGGTCGCCACGACCTCCTCGATCGGGACGGAGCCGTAGCGGCCGCCGGCCAGCGCGACCATGCGTCCCGTCTGGCCCTTGAGGATCAGGTCCATCGCCAGGTTGCCGAAGGCCGTCGGCACGATGCAGTCGATCGCGTCCGGCGCGCCGCTCCGCACCAGGTAGCTGAGATTCATGCTGATCATGTCGATCTTCTTGCCGCCGTTGTAGCCGGGGGCGAGCTCCTTGATCTTGTTGCTCACGTTCTGCCCGATGCCTCCCAGCTTGGCGTGGCCGAACATGTCCTTCTCGCCACCCATGAACACCATGTCGCCGCCCACGGGCATCGCGCCCTCGCTCACGATGCACACCGAGTAGCCCTCCGGCCTGCCGTTGCGATCGGCGACGAGAAGCTCCGCGAGTTTCTCCATGTCGAACTCGACCTCGGGGATCACGCAGCGGTCGGCGGCGCCGGCGAAGGTCGGCAGCAGCGCCGTGAAGCCCGCGTACCGGCCGAACACCTCGAGCACCACGATGCGCTCGTGCGACGCGGCCGAACTGGTCACCCGGCGCGCCATCTCGATGGTGCGGTTGACGCAGGTGCCGAAGCCCATGCAGTAGTCGGTGCCGGGCACGTCGTTGTCCATCGTCTTCGGGATCGCGACCACGGGGACGCCACGGCGGCCGAGCTCGACGCCGTAGCTCAGCGTGTCGTCGCCGCCGGCAGGCACGAGGTAGTCGATGCCGAGGAACTCGAGGTTGGCGATCACCTCGTCGGTGAGGTCGTTCTTCTCGGCGGTGTACTTGTCCTTGAGGTGCGCCGGGACGGCCGCGGCCGGGACCGTGCTCGGCCGCGTGCGCGACGAGTGCAGGAACGTGCCGCCGGCGTACGCATACCGCTCGACGACTTCCTTCGTGATCGGCAGCACCCACTCGCTGTTGTCGGCGCCCTCGTCCCGCTTGAGCTCGACGAGGCCGGCCCACCCGCGACGGATGCCGACCACCTCGTACCCCTCGCTGAGCGCGCGCAGGGTGACGCCGCGGATGGCCTGGTTGAGCCCGGGGATGTCGCCCCCGCCGGTGAGAATGCCGATGCGGCCCTTCTTGTCACTCATGCTGTCTCCTCTCCTCCGGGGAGCCGCGGAGCGGTGATCCGCCGGCGCCCCGCTCGATAGCCTGCATACGGCGACTGCTCAGGCGTCGCCCTCCACGCGGATGACCGCCGGTTCGCCGTGCACGTCCGGCAGGGCGTTGATCTGGTCCAGCGCGGCGAAGAACTGGGCCTCGCGCACCGGGTGGAGCAGCAGGACGATCTCGGCCTCGTCGCCGCGCCCCTCCTGAACCATCGAATGGATGCTCACACCGTGCTCGCCGAAGAGCGCGCTGACCTTGGCGAGCACGCCCGGCCGGTCACTCACCCTCAGCCTGAGGTAGAAGCGAGACACCATCTCGGCGTCGGGGAAGGACGGCACGTCCTTGTAGCAGAGGCAGTTGCGCACGAAGCTGCCCTTGACGGTGTTGACCACAGAGATCACGTCACCGATCACGGCGGAGGCCGTGGGGATGCTGCCGGCGCCGGGCCCGAAGAGCATGATCTCGTCGAAGGCGTCACTCGTGAGGAAGACGGCGTTGTAGGCGCCGGCCACACCGGCCAGCGGGTGGGTCTTGGGGATGAACGCCGGGTAGACGCGCACGTTCATGCGTCCGTCGATGAGCTTGGCGACGCCGAGCAGCTTCGCGACGAGACCCAGGCGGCCGCCGTGGGCGATGTCGGTGGACGAGACCTTGGTGATGCCCTCGAAGGGCACGTCGTCGAGCCCGGTGCGGCTGTGGAAGGCGATCGAGCTGAGGATCGCCATCTTGGCGGCCGCGTCCTTGCCGCCGACGTCCTCGGTCGGGTCCGCCTCGGCGTAGCCCAGGCGCTGCGCCTCAGCGAGCACGTCGTCGTACTCGGCCCCGGTCGCGGCCATCTCGCTCAGCATGTAGTTGGTCGTGCCGTTGACGATGCCGAAGACGGTGTCGACCTCGGCCGCCACCAGTGACTCGCGCAGGACCTTGACGACCGGCACGGCGCCGACGGCGCTGGCCTCGAAGCGGAGGTGCACGCCGCTCTCCTCGGCCGCCGCGAACAGCTCCGCGCCGTGCTGGGCGAGCAGTTGCTTGTTGGCCGTCACCACGTGCTTACCGGCCTTGAGGGCGCGGAGCTGGAAGTCGAGCGCCGCCCCCACGCCGCCGATGAGCTCGACGACGACGTCGATGCCGGGGTCGTCGATGATGTCCTCGAACCGCGTCGTGAGCAGCGCCGGGTCGAGGTCGGGGTGACTGAAGCCGGGGTCCTTCTCGAGGACCCGGCGCAGCTCCACCGTTTTGCCGGTCGCGAGAGTGACGTCGTCGGCGTTCTTCTTGAGGAGCTTGCCGACCCCGGACCCGACGGTACCGTACCCGAGGAGCCCGATGCCTACCTTGTCCACTGTGGTGTCCTCCACGCTCGTGAGTCGTCAGGGGGCCAGGGGGCGCTGCAGGCGCAGCACGTCGTCCCAGGTCTCGCGCTCGATGATCAGTCGCGCGCGGCCGCCGCCGGCCATGACGACGGCCGGGCGTGGCTGCGCATTGTAGTTGTTCGCCATGGCGTAGCCGTAGGCGCCGGTACCCGGCGTCACGAGGATGTCGCCCGGCTCCGGCGGGGCGATGCGGACGTCGCGCACCAGGACGTCGCCCGACTCGCAGTGCTTGCCGGCGACGGTGACGACGTCCGTCGCCGGGGTCTCTGCCTTGGAGGCCAGCATGGCCTCGTAGCGCGAGTCGTACAGCATCGGGCGGAGGTTGTCGCTCATGCCGCCGTCGACGGCCACGTACGTCCGCACCCCGGGGATGACCTTGACCGTACCCACCGTGTAGGCGGTCACGGCGGCCTTGCCGGCGATGCTGCGCCCGGGCTCGACGAACAGCTTGGGCATGGTCATCCCGTGCCGTTCGGCGCCCTCGCGCACGGCGCTCACGCCGACCTCGGCGAACTCGGCGATGGAGCTGGGCCGGTCGGCCTCCGTGTACCTGATCCCGAGGCCGCCGCCGATGTTGAAGACGCAGCACTCGAAGCCGAACTCGCGGCGCCAGTCGTCGAGGGCGACGAACAGCACCTCGACTTCGCGCCGGTACGAGTCGAGCTCGAAGATCTGGGAGCCGATGTGCGCGTGCACGCCGACGAGCTCGAGATGCGGCGCGTCCCGGAGTCGGCGCACCGCCTCCTCGGCGATCCACCGTCCGGTGAAGCCGTTGGCGCCGTAG
>CAYTRM010000096.1:0-8954 GCA_964440225.1 uncultured Thermoleophilia bacterium
CACGAACACCTCGTCCTCGAACAGGTCGACGCGCAGGGTGTCCATGAACTCGCGCGGGTCACCGGTCTCGGACTGCCACTCCATCATCTGGTGCAGCCAGGCCAGCTTGTCGGGGTCGCGGTCGCCGCGGGCCTTGTAGAGCCAGTGCGCGGCGACGCCGAACTCGGCGGTCTGGTGCATGTCGAAGGTCCGGATCTGGATCTCGAGCGGCTTGCCGCCGGGGCCGATCACCGTCGTGTGCAGCGACTGGTACAGGTTGAACTTGGGCATCGCGATGTAGTCCTTGAAGCGCCCGGGGATGGGCTTCCAGACCGAGTGGATGATGCCGACTGCCCCGTAGCAGTCCTTGATCGTCTCGACGAGCACGCGCAGACCGGTGAGGTCGAAGATCTCGTTGAACTCCTTACCGCCCCGGCTCATCTTCACGTAGATCGAGTAGAAGTGCTTGGCGCGGCCGCTGATCTCGGCGCTGATGCCGGCCGTGTCGAGCTCGGCGCGCAGGAAGCCGGCCGCCTCGTCGACGTAGTCCTCGCGGTCGGCGCGCCTCTGCGCCACCCACTTCTGGATCTCCTGGTACTTACGCGGATGCAGCGAGGCGAAGGCGAGGTCCTCGAGCTGCCACTTGAGGTTGTGGATACCGAGCCGGTGCGCGAGAGGCGCGTACACCTCGAGCGTCTCCTTGGCCTTCTGGATCTGCTTCTGCTTGCTCAGCTAGCACAGCGGGTGCATGTTGTGGAGCCGGTCGCAGAGCTTGATCAGGATGACCCGGATGTCGGTGGCCATCGCGATGATCATCTTGCGGTAGTTCTCGGCCTGCTCCTCCTCCTGCGAGGTGAAGTGCATCTTGGTGAGCTTGGTGACGCCGTCGACGAGCATCGCGATCTCTTCGCCGAACTGCTCCTCGATCCAGGCGAGAGGAGCGCCGGTGTCCTCCACGACGTCGTGCAGCAGCGCCGCGGCGATGGTGACGGAGTCGAGCTGGAGCTCGGCGGCGTTCAGCGCCGTGCCGACGGGATGATGGATGTACGCCTCACCGCTCTTGCGGCTCTGCTGGCCGTGCAGGACGCAGGCGGCGACGAACGCGCGGGTGATGAGATCGCGGTCGGCGTCCGGGTCGTACACCTCGACGGCGGCGAAGAGGTCGTCGAGCAGCGGCCCGTACCGGACGGGGACCTGCGTCAGACTCTCGCGGTCAGGCAGGTCCGCAGGAAGTCTGGTGTCTGAGATCGTGTGTGCCATGCTCTGTGCGCGTCCGTTCGAGTGACGTCGACCTTACTCTGTGGCCGCTCGAGATGGTAGCCGCCGGCGCCGTCGACCACGAGCAGCCCCGCCTCGCGAAGAGTCTGGAGCGCCGCGGCTACGACGCCGAGCGGCGCCAGACCGGCTCCTCTCCCAAGAAGTTCCTGCTCGAGCGCCTCGTCAAACCGGCCGGACCCGGCGTCGAGAGCCCGCCAGACGCTCCGCATGACCGGGTCGAGCGCGAGCTCGGCCTCCCGGAAGCGGCCGGCCGCGGTCACCTCCGCCGGCCCCCAGAGCGCGTGGATCCACGCCTCCGGCGCGCCTTCGACCACGGCGGCCCACATCCCCGTGGTCAGCGGCGGGTCGACCAGGACGACATGCGTGAAGGAGCGCGTGAGCTCAGGGCTCGAGGCCGCGAGATCGAGGCTCGCCATGACGACGTCCGGCTCCTCGGCGGCCCACGCCAGCCGCGCGGCGCACGCCCCCTGCACGTAGGCGGCCGAGCGGCCGAGATCGGGCGAGAGCACGTCCGCGGCCAGAAGCGGACGGCGACCGCCCACGTCGGCCACGAGCACGAGCGTACGCTCGCCGGATGCCCCCAGCGCCGCCAGCGCGCTCACGACGGGGCGGCCGCGGCGGTCGACGATGCGCCCCGCCGCGCGGGCGGCGCGGAGCGCGGCGGCCGCCTGCTCGCCGTCGCCGGCGGCCGAAGGCCCACCGGCGGGCCCGTCGCCCAGCAGCCGGCTCCACAACTCGTCGCCGCGCAGCCGGTCGCGACAGCTGAGGTCGCACGGCGTGGCGCACAGGTCGACGCCGGGAGCCCGCAGCCGGTGGAGGCTGCGGACCTGCACCTGGGCGCTCACGGCGCCGTTGTACTCGTTCTTGGTGAGCGCCAGCGCGACGTCGTGACGCCCGGGCTCGCTGAGCTCCCCCAGATCGTCGAAGCGGAAGTGGATCGCCTGGCACGATGCGCCGTCGCAGCGCACCCTGTACTGCGCGTGGCGCTTGTCGCGCGTGAGCCGCGGCGCCACCACCTCGGCGCCGTGCAGCAGGAGCGTGACCTGCCGGTTGCCGAACCCGTGCGGAGCCAGCAGCTCCAGCTCGTCGGCCAGGCCGAGCGTGAGCTCGTCGCCGCCGACGATGGCGTCGACGTGCCGCACGCGAAGCAGGTCGTCGTCGTCCAGAGCCGCCTCGGCCTCCGCGACGAAAGCCTCGCGAAAGGCCGGGATGGCGTCTCGCCGCAGGCGCACGCCGCAGGCGGCGCGATGGCCGCCGAACGCGATCAGGTGCCCGGAGCTCCGCTCCACGGCCGCAAGCAGGTCGAAGGCCGGGATGCTGCGCCCCGAACCCTTGGCCTCGTCGTCTCCCTCGCTCAGCAGGATCGCCGGCCGATGGAAGCGCTCGGCCACGCGCGAGGCGACGATGCCGACGACGCCCTCATGCCAGTCGGGCGACGAGAGCACCAGCGCCGCCGGAAGAGGATCGGGCGCCATCTCGACCGCCGCGGCGAGTATGGCCGCCTCGATCGCCTGGCGGTCGCGATTGAGCTCATTGAGACGCAACGCCATGGGCAGCGCGGACTCGCGATCGGCGCATCCGAGCAGCTCCAGCGCCAGAGACGCATCCTCGAGGCGCCCGGCCGCGTTGAGCCGCGGGCCGAGACGGAAGCCCACGACGCCGGCGTCGACGGCGTCCTGACGGCCGCCGGCGACCTCGAGCAGCGCCGCAAGCCCCGGCCGTGGAGAACTACGCAGCCGGCCGAGGCCGATGGCGGCGAGCACGCGGTTCTCGCCGACCAGCGGGACGACGTCGGCGATGGTCCCCACCGCCACGAGGTCGGCGTACGCGCGCAGGGCGAGAGGGAGATCGACGAGTTCCGCCCCCGGCTCTTCCAGAAGAGCGTGCGCGAGCTTGAACGCCACGCCGACGCCGGCAAGGTGAGGGCACGGGTACTCGCCCTCCTTGGGGCTGACGACCACACAGTCGGGCGGGTCTCCGGAGAGCTCGTGGTGGTCGGTCACGATGACGTCCATGCCGAGCCCCTTGGCGCGGGCCACCTCGTCACGGGCATTGATGCCGCAGTCCACCGTCACGAGCAGCTTGACGCCGGCCGCGCCCAGCTCGTCGACGGCCGCCGCCGAGACACCGTAGCCCTCGCTGAAGCGGTTGGGAAGGTGCCAGCGGACCTCGGCGCCGAGATCGCGGAGCACGCTCACGAGCAGGTAGGTGGCGGTGATGCCGTCGGCGTCGTAGTCCCCGTGGACGGCGATGGTCTCGCCGCGGCGAAGCGCCTGGTCGATGCGCCGCCGGGCCTCGGCCACACCCGGCAGCAGATATGGACTGTGGACGCGGAAGTCGGGCTGCAGGAACTCGCGCGCCGCGGAGACGTCGCGGAAGCCCCTTCGGACGAGGATCTGCGCGAGCACCTCGCTCACCTCGAGCTCGGCAGCCAACTCGCGCACAAGTGAATAGGGAGCCGGCGCGATGCGCCAGGAGCCGGAGTCGGTCACGTGTGCATCACGGCCCCAGTGTACCGCCCGGGGCCGACGGACGTCGTGCGCCGGGTCAGCCGGTCCGCCCGTCGCCCGGGTCGTCCCCGGCCGGCGTGGGCTCTTCGCCGCTCCCGGACCCGGCGCCCGGCACGGCCGTGACCGCCGTCTGGTCCGCGTCCGCGGGCGACGGCTCCCCGGCGTCCGCCGGAGGCTTCTGTTGAGCGTCCTCGGCACCTCCGGCCTGCGCGGCCTCATCGACGGATGCCTCTTCGTCGGCCCCGGCGCCGTGAACCGGCGTCGCTCCGGCCGCCACCGTGACCGCGGCGTCGTCGACCACCGTGCCCGCCTCGTCCGCCGCCGCGATCCTCGTCTGAGCCTCGACCTCGGACTCGGCGGCCGCGAGAGCCGTGGCTTGCGCCTGGGCTGCGGCGCGCGCCGCAGCCTTCGCCTCGGCCGCGTCGCGCTGCGTCCGGACGACGAGGGCCTCGGCTTCGCGCAGGCGCTCGTACGTCGACTGCAGGTCGGCCTCGAGCTTGCGGCGTCTCTCCGCCACCGTGGACAGCGCCAGCCACGCCGCGGCGACCCCCGCGACGACCACGAGAGCGGCCACGACGACGGATGTCCAGAAGAGGGAGACGGCGGCGGCCGTGCCGGCCACGTAGTCGACGTCGAAGGCGACCGAGCTGTTCACCGCGCCCGCCACGAGGACGACGCCGGCGAGCACGGCAAGCATGATGAACGCTTTACGCACGAGGGACCTCCGGGTCCGGACTGTCGGCGGCGAGTATAGCAACCGGCGGCCCGCCCGCCCAAGATGACATCAGAGCCGCTCGATGTCGGCGCGCTCCACCGCCTCTTCGAGCCACCGCGCCAGCGCCCGGCTGCGTTTTCGCAAGGTCAGCTGCCGGACGAGGTCGTCGCGCACCTCGTCGAAGCGCACGACTTCCGCGGGCCGGCGATCGTAGACCTTGAAGATCCAGACGCCGCCGGAGCCGGCCACAGGCTCGGAGACCTGCCCCGGCCGCAGATCCGCGACGCGCTCGCCGAGGTCGCCCGGCAGCGAGCGCGGATCGACCCACCCGAGTCTCCCCGCGCTGTCCTTGAGCTGGGGGTCGATGCTGAACTGGCGTGAGACCTCCTCGAAGGGGCGGCCCGCCGCCAGACGCTCGGCTGCGTTGCCGGCGATACCCTCGTTGCGCACGAAGATGGCGCCGAGGTCCACCGCGCTCGGCTCGGTGAACAGGTCGTCGCGGCGGCTCTCGTAGTACCGCCGGGCGTCGGCCGCGGAGCTCTCGAGCCCGGCGTACCGCGCGGCGCCGAGCGCCTCGACGAGGACGGATGCTTCGAGACCGGCGCGGAACTGCGCGGCGGTCATGTCCGCCGCGGCGAGCGCCGCGTCGAGCGCCTCGCCGCCTCCGTACTCCTCCACTACCGCGGCCTCTCTCTCGTCGAGGGACGCCGCGGGAACGCTCACGCCGAGCCGCTCCGCCTCAGCGGCGACCAGGTCGCGTTCGATCGCCTCTTCGAGGGCGGCGGCGGCATCGTCCTCCTCGCCCAGGAGCCGCGCCTCGGCGCGCACCGCGGCGACGGCGCTCTGGCGCACCTCGCGTCCGTTCACCCTTGCCACGACGGCATCGGCCTCGGCAGCGGGCTCTCGATCCCCGCCGCAGGCGACCGCCGCGCCCGAGGCGACAACGGCGGCCAGAAGCATGAGGACGACGAAGACGACGCGCCGCTCCGGGTGACGCCGACCGTCGGGTCGGGTCGGGCGAACGGCGGTGTTCACGTCCGGTGCCATGCGATACCGCCTACTGAAGGTGGACCGGCGGTCAGGCCGCCGGCTCGGGGTGGGCGCCCTCGAAGGGTGTGTCGGAGACCGACCGTTCGCCGCCCGTGAATCGGGCCGGGAAGTAGCACGCGACCTCATGCCGGTCGCCCGCGTCGCCGCCGGTGCTGGTGAGCCGCGGCATCGCCTGGGTGCAGATCTCCCGGGCGCGCGGACAGCGCGGGTGGAAGACGCAGCCCTTGGGTGGGTTCGCGGGGCTGGGCACGTCGCCCTCGAGGATGATGCGCTTGCGGGCGCGTTCCGTGTGAGGGTCCGGGATCGGCACCGCGGAGAGCAGCGCCTCCGTGTACGGATGCTGTGGCTGGTCGTAGAGGATCCGGCTGTCGGAGCTCTCGACGATCTTGCCCAGGTACATGACGGCCACACGGTCCGAGATGTGCTTGACCACCGACAGGTCGTGCGCGATGAACATGTACGTGAGATCGAACTCGTCCTGCAGGTCCTCGAGCAGGTTGATGACCTGGGCCCGGATGGACACGTCGAGAGCGCTCACCGGCTCGTCGCAGATGATGAGCTTGGGATTGAGCGCCAGGGCACGGGCGATGCCGATGCGCTGGCGCTGCCCGCCCGAGAACTCGTGCGGATAGCGGTCGGCGTGCTCGGCGCTGAGGCCGACCGTCTCGAGGAGCTCATACACCCGGGTCTTGCGCTCCTGCTTGGTGCCGATGCCGTGGATCTTGAGCGACTCGCCGACGATGTCGCGCACCCGCATGCGCGGGTTCAGCGAGGCGTAGGGATCCTGGAAGATGACCTGCATGTCGCGGCGGAGCTTCTGCATCTCGATGCGGGAGGCGTGCATGACGTCGATGCCCTCGAACTCGACCCGGCCGGACGTCGCCTCGATGAGCCGGAGGATGGACCGGCCGGCGGTGGACTTGCCACAGCCGCTCTCCCCCACCAGACCGAGCGTCTCACCCTTCTCGATGGAGAAGCTGACGCCGTCGACCGCGTAGACGGTGCCCGTCTGGCGCTTGAGGACCCCGGACTTGATGGGGAAGTGCTTCTTGAGATCCCGGACCTCGAGCAGACTCATGACTCCGCCTTCTCGAAGCGCGGAAGCGTCTCGCGGATCGCCAGACGCTCCTCTTCGGGGATCCAGCAGTGTACTCCGTGCTCACGGCCGACGATCTCGAGCTCCGGCCACCTGTCGCGGCACTCGGGGCGGACGTAGGCGCAGCGCCCCGCGAACGGACACCCCGCGGGCAGCGCGATGAGATCCGGAGGCTGCCCCTGGATCGGCGTGAGCCGCGTCTTCTCGGCCAGGTCGAGCCGCGGCAGCGAGCCGAGCAGGCCCCACGCGTACGGATGGTGGGCGTTGTAGTAGATCTCGTCGACGGGGCCGTACTCCACCGTGCGCCCGCCGTACATGACCATGACCTTGTCGGCGATCTCGGCGACCACGCCGAGGTCGTGCGTGATCGCGATGACGCCACTCTCGTAGCGATCCTGCATCTCGCGGATCACGTCGATGATCTGCGCCTGGATGGTCACGTCGAGCGCGGTCGTCGGCTCGTCGGCGATGAGGATGTCGGGGTTGCAGCTGATGGCCATCGCGATCATGGCGCGCTGCCGCATGCCGCCCGAGAACTCGAAGGGATACTGGTTGACGCGTTTGTCCGCGTCGGGGATGCCGACGCGGTCGAGCAGCTTGGCCGCCAGCTCCCAGGCCTCCCCCTTGCTCTTGTCCTGGTGGAGCATGATCGCCTCGGCGATCTGCCCTCCCACCTTGAGGACGGGGTTCAGGCTCGTCATGGGGTCCTGGAAGATCATCGCGATGTCGTTGCCGCGCACCTCGCGCATCTCGTCGTCGCTGATGCTGCGGAGGTCGCGCCCGCGAAGGTCGATCGTGCCGTCGACCACCTTGCCCGGGGGGTCGGGGATGAGGCGCATGATCGAGAGGGCCGCCACCGTCTTGCCGGATCCGGACTCGCCGACGATGCCGAGCGTCTCCTTGCGGTCGAGCGTGAAGCTGACGCCGTTCACGGCCTTGACCACGCCCGCGTAGGTGAAGAAGTGAGTGGAGAGGTCGTTGACCTCGAGCAGTCGTTCGGCCATGCCTATTCCTTGAGCTTGGGGTCGGTGGCGTCGCGCAGGCCGTTGCCGAACGAGATGAAGCCGAAGACGGTGACGGTGAGAGCGATACTCGGGAAGGTGACCATCCACCAGCTGCCCGCCTGAAGATACGTGAGGTAGTCGGAGATCATCTTGCCCCACGAGGCGTTGGGCGGCTGGATGCCGATGCCGAGGTAGCTGAGCGCCGCCTCGGTGACGATGGCGCCGCCCACGCCCATCGCGATGGCGACGTAGACCGGCGCCATCGTGTTCGGCAGGACGTGCCGGAAGATCACGCGCAGGTCGCCGGCGCCCTGCGCCCGCGCGGCCTCGACGTACTCCATCGACTTGACGCTGAGCACCGATCCGCGGTTGAGCCGCGCGTACGTGGCCCACCCGAGCACGCCGATGGCGATGAACACATTCACGAAGCCCGGCCCCAGCACCACCATGATGAGCAGCACGAACAGGATGTACGGGAAGGCGAAGAAGATGTCGGCCAGGCGCATGATCACCGAGTCGATCCAGCCTCCGTAGTACCCCGAGATGGGACCGAGGATGAGCCCGATGGTGAGGGCGATGGCCACGGCGATGACGCCGACGAGCAGCGAGATGCGCGTGGCGACGAGGACGCGGGAGAAGACGTCGCGGCCCAGGTAGTCGGTGCCGAAGAGGTGCGACCACGACGGCGGCGCCCCCCGCCCCTCGGGTGACAGATCGTAGTTGGTGATATTGGGGTTGTACGGCGCGAGGTACCCGCCGGCGTTGCCGGGGCCGGACGGATCGGCGCGGTACTGGAATCCCGTGAGGCTGGCGATCTCCTGAGCCATGCCCACCGTCATGAACACGACGATGATACTCAGGCCGACGAGCGCGAGGTGGTTGCGCTTGAGGCGGCGCCAGGTGTCGCCCCACAGGCCGAGCGGCTTCTTGCTGACGCCGAGCTCCTCGTGCTGCCGCTCGATCTGCTCGGTGAGCACTTCCGTCGAGGTCCGCCCGTCGAGCCCGTCGGCGGTGGTGATGATGTTGCCGCTGTCGGCGTCGAGCGAGCTGCGCCCGGACGTGGGCTGATCGTCAAAGCCCACGGCTCAGCCCTCCAGCCTGATGCGCGGATCGACGTAGGCATAGCCCAGGTCGACGAACAGGTTCGCGAACACGTAGACGATGGTCGCGAACAGCACACCGCCGGCCACGACCGGCAGATCGCGCGCCCCGATCGCCTGGTAGATCATCAGGCCGATGCCCGGCCGGCTGAAGACGGTCTCGGTGAGGATCGCCCCGCCCATGAGGGCGCCGAGGTCGATGCCGGCGATGGTCATGACGGG
>CAYTRM010000097.1:0-8926 GCA_964440225.1 uncultured Thermoleophilia bacterium
CTACTGGGCGGTCGCGCGCCGCTCGCCGGGCCGCTGGCAGATCGTCGGCGCGATGATCGCCACCGTCGGGCTCGGGGCGCTCAGCCTGCAGGGCGACTTCTCGATCCGCTGGGGCGACGCGATCACCCTGCTCGGCACGCTCTTCTACGCTCTGCACATCATGACCACCGGCTTCTTCGCGCCGAAGGTGAAGCCGGCCACCCTGGCGATCACGCAGATGGCGGTCTCGACGGCGGTGCTCGTCGTCGTCACCCCGTTCGTGGTGCAGATCACCTTCGATCTGCCCTGGCAGGTCTGGGCCGCGGTCGTGTGGACCGCCGTCAGCGGGACGATCTACGCGTTCTTCATCCAGAGCTGGGCGCAGCGCTACACCACCTCGACGCATGCGGCGATCCTCCTCGGCTTCGAGAGCGTGTTCGCCGCCGTCGCCGGCATTGCCGTCGGTATGGATTCGGTGACCTGGCGCCTGCTCGTCGGCGGGTCGTTGATGCTAACCGGCGTCTCCATCGTCGAGCTGCTGCCCTCGTCCAAGGGGGTCGTCGACGAGATCGCGGCGGAGGAGGGACCGGCTGTCGGGGAGGGGCCGGCTGTCGGCGAGGGGCCGGCCGGCACACCATGAGCGGCCGCGCACCCGGCAGCGCGCCCGGCGGGTACGAGCTGCTGACGCTCGCGCCGGCCGAGCGCGAGCAGATCGAGGAGCAGCTGGGCGCGTGCTTCGGGCTGACGCCGGCCGGCGCCCGCGCCTGGGTCGCCACGTCGGCGCGCCGCGGCTGGTACTACGGCTGGCGCGCCGGGGAGAGGATCGCCGCGAGCGTCGCCTTCGAGCCGCTTGAGTTCGCGCGCGGCGGGCGCGCGGCGGGCGCCGCCCCGCTCCGCGCCCTCCTTCTGCAGAGCCACTACGTGCACCCCGACTTCCGCGGGCAAGGCTACCGCGTGCGTGAGGCGTTCCTCGACGCGGTGCTCGAGCGGCACGACGGCCGTGCCATCGTGCTCTGTCTGTACGACGACGCGCTGACCGACTACTGGCACGAGGTGGGGTTCGAGCTCGAGCACGGGCGCGAGATCGTCACCGTGGCGGCGGCGCTTGACCGCTGGGCCGCCGCCCTCTCGCCGGCGGTCTCCGCCGGTTACCTGGCTGTGAAGCGCGAGGAGGCCGCGGCCGACGGCGCCTCGATCACCGAGTCGGGCGGGCTCGTGCTGATCCGCGACCGCGGCTCGGCCGTCCACACGGAGCTCTTGGTCACCGATCTCGAGCATGCGCGGCTTGCGCCTGAGGCGCTGCTCGCGCGACCGCTCGAGGTGACGACGATCATGAGCTATCCGGCGCGGCTCGGCCTCTTCTGCCCCGTGGTGGTCTGACCCTCGCGGGCCTGCGGCGAGGCGTGAGCCCGTGATAGCGTCATGGCGTGACGACCGAACCCACAGACCGCCCGCTCGCCGACCTCCCGCCGACGGCGCGCCGCATCCTCGTCGCCGCGCAGACCATCGTGTCGGAGCGCGGCTACGCCGACCTCACGATGGCCGCGCTCGAGATGGAGTCGGGGGCCAATCGCGCGCTCGTCTCCTACTACTTCGGCGGCAAAGCGGGGCTGGTGACGGCGCTGATCGACAGCCTGTTCCAAGACCCTGACGTGGGCCTGGTCGAGGAGATCAGGGCGGAGAGCGAAGGATCGGAGCGCACCGAGCGCTTCCTCGAGTGGCAGCGGCGTGTCTCGGCCAACGATCGCACGAACCGGATGCTCTACGAGCTCCTCCCCCACGCGCTCCGCGACCCGGAGGTGCGGGCGCGGTTCGCCGAGGAGTACCGCGTCTACCGTGACGTGGACGGCGACTGCCTCGGCTCGGCGCCGGTGGAGCTGAGCCCCGAGGAGTTGCGTTCGCTGGCCGCCGTCAGCGTCGCTGTCGTCGAGGGTCTCGGCATCCAGCGGGCGCTCGACCCCGAGGGGTTCGACCACGAAGGCGCCTGGCGAGCCTGGCGCGACGTTGTCGGCGCGTACCTGGCACTGCCCGGGCCGCAACCAGGTCGGGGCTAGTCGGCGCCCCCTCCTCCGCCCCCTCCTCCGCCTCCCCCACCGCCGGAGAACCCGCCGCTCGAGAAGTCGCCGCCGCTCGGCGACGAGTCGTGGCTGCCGGCGACGGTCGCGACTGGGGGAGAGGCTGCGGCGACGGCGGTGCTCACCCCCGCGGTGAAGGAAGAGAACGCGCGTGACACGCCGCCCATCGACTGCGTGAACTCGGGCGTCGTGAACCAGAAGACCGAGGTGAACTCGGGATCGCTCGCCATCTGCGGCACGTGGATGCGCAGCTGCTCGATCACCTGCGTGGCGATGCCGAACACCACGGCCATCACCAGGTAGCGCTCCCACAGGACCGCGGCGGCCGGCGGTTTCTCATGCAGGCGGCCGAAGTCACGCAGGTAACGGTACAGTGCTTTGTACCGCGCGTGGAGCTCGGCTGCCTCCCGCGACCGCCGGCGCATGACGGGGCTCGCCACGGCGAACCCGATGCAGATTCCCGCTGGTACGAGCAGCTCCCACTGCCAGCTGAGCAAGGCCATGCCCGCGGCAAAGAACGCAGCCGCGCCTGTGGCGAGCGCCGCGACGGCGGCTCGCCCTGTGCCGCCCTTCTCGACGAGGCCCAGCTCGCGGGCTCGCCGCTGCACGCCGTCCCTCCAGGTGTCCACCCCGCCCCGAAAGCGCTGAGCGTTGGCCGCCGCCCATAGCCGTAGCCCGTCCATCGACATGGAGCCAACGCCGAGGGCTTCGTCGAGCAGCCGCACCAAGGGCTGCGTGAGGTCGTCGGCCTGGCCCAGCCTGCTTCTGTCGAATGACAGGACGAACGCGCCTCCCGAGCCCGGCGAGATCCTCAGGATCCCCGCTACCGCGAGGTCCAGCAGCGTGGCGGAGAGGGCGTCGTCTGTGACGACGCCCATGTGCCACAGCGCTCCGGCGAGCGCCGGGGGCACGCCCTCCGGGACCTCGCGGAGGTACCTGGCCCGGAACGCGGCCCGGTGCTCCCGTCCGGTGCGGAAGAAGAGCACGAGCCAGAGCGTGACGGTGAAGGCGGCGAGTGTGCCGCCGACCGCCCAGGCGATCCGGTCGATGCGCTCCGCCATCGCGAGCGCCGCCCGGGCGCTCGCCCGCTGCGTATTGGCTTCTCGGGCGAGCGCGTCCTCCTCCGCCAGGCGGTCCTGCAGGACGCGCACAGCATCGCCGGGGGCGTCCGCGAGGACTCCCTGCGGGAACAGCAGGTGGGCCTCGACGAACGTGTGCGGCGGCAGGTCGTCGACCGCGAAGACGACGGCGCCGTCCGGACCGCGGCGGACGACGCCGCTCAAAGGGCCGTGCCCCCAGGCGCGCACGTCGGCGGCCGGCGTACCAGCCGGGAGGATGACCTCCGCGCGCACCCGCCCGATCGGGACATCCCAGCCGCTGCCGATGAGTTGCCATGAGAGCTCGCCCGCGTCGGCGTAGCGGGCGGCGGCGTCGGCGGCGCGCCAGCGGAAGGAGAAGGCGGCCGAGCGGTTGCTCAGGGGTGCGAAGGCCTCGATGCGCACCGACGGGTCGCCCGGCGTGCTCCAGTCGGTGGTGACCCGATAGTAGCCGAACGGCCGTTGCTCGGACGCGATGGTCGACCAGGGCGACAGCGTCGCGTCGCCTGAGGGATCCGCCTCGACGGGCGGTCCCGAGGCCGGCGTCCAGGCGCTCGGGAGCCTCTTGAGCGGCCCGTCCGGCCCGGTCACGTCCGTCACGACGATCGGCGCCGTCCCGGGGCGCAAGGGGATGTCGCGGAAGACTCGCGTGAAGTCGCCGTGAAAGGTGTACGAGAATCGCTCGTCCACGGACAGCGCACCGTCCGCTGAGACTGTCGCCCGGATGTGCGCCTCGTCCACGACGTACCACTTACGCAGTGACGGCACCCAGACCAAGGCGATCAGGAGGACCGCGACGACCCCCGCGACGACGACCCCCGCGCATCCCAGGCACCCATACTTGACGCTACGGTTCATGCGTCTCCCCCAGGCACGCTTGCTTCCCCCCATAGTACAGCGGCAACGACGCTGGCCGGAGGCGACGCTTGACACGCGGGTCTTAAACGGTCATTTAATAGTTCATTCGCGCACTGGTGGTCCGCCGCGCACCGGGGGCCGTGACGTCAGGAGGAACGCGTACATGAGCACGCCGACGAGCCCTGCGACGGCACCTGCCGGTCACGCCGTCGACCCGGCCGCGCTGCCCGGCTTCGCCGCCCTGCGCGGCCGTCACTTCTTCACCGACCAGGAGTTCACTCGTGAGGAACTGCTCGGCCTGCTCGATCTGGCCGTCGCCCTCAAGGCGCTCTACCGCCGTCGGCCGCTCACCCCTTACCTCGAGGGCCGCACGCTGGCGATGATCTTCGAGCATCCCTCGACGCGCACGCGCATCAGCTTCGAGGCCGGCATGACCGAGCTCGGCGGCCACGCCCAGTACCTGCGGCCGGGCGAGATCCACCTCGGCGGCCACGAGACCGTCGCCGACACGGCCCGCGTGATCAGCCGCCTCGTCGACGCGATCATGGCGCGCACTGCCTACCACACGACGCTGATGGAGCTGGTCGAGCACGCGACGGTCCCCGTGATCAACGGTCTGACGGACGACTATGACCACCCGGTCCAGACGATGACCGACGCGATGACCATCCTCGAGCACTTCGGCACCGTAGAGGGTCTCACGTGCGCCTTCGTCGGCAAGTGCGCCGACGCGATGGGCACGTCGGCGGCGCTGACGATGACCAGGCTCGGAAGCAGCATGGTCATGGCGGCGCCGCCCGAGGAGCAGATGACGCCGGAGGTGGAGGCGCTCGCGCGCGCCAACTGCGCGCTGTCCGGCGCCTCCCTCGCCCTCACCGACGACGCCGTCGCGGCCGTCTCGCAGGCCGACGTCGTCTTCACCGTCGGCTGGTGGTGGATGCAGCCCGAGGACGAGAAGAACGAGCTGCGCCGCATCCTCGGGCCGTACCAGGTGAACGAGGAGCTGTGGGCGCACGCGAAGCCGGGAGCGAAGTTCATGCACTGCCTCCCGGCCATCCGCGGCGAGGAGATGACCGACGCGATCCTCGACGCGCCCTTCTCGATCGTCCTGGACGAGGCCGAGAACCGCAAGCACTTCCAGAAAGCGCTGCTGCTGGCGCTGATCGGCATCGACGACCTGCCCGCCGATCCGGAGCTGCAGCCGATCGGCTGGGCGCTGCTCGCGTGACGTAGCCGGGAGCGAGCGGAGCATGACGACGAAGCCAGCGTCTCGCACAGCTCATGTGCGAGGTGACTCTGGCGCCAACGCGTACATCAGAAGCAGGAGGATCGCATGACCACCATACCTGACAGCGGCGGCGGACCGCCTCCCGTCGACAACGGCTTCGTCGGCGACCCGGAGGTGCAGGCCGAGATCGCCCGGCGCCTCGCCGTGATCACGGCGCCGGACTACGAGGACCCGGCGCGCAGGGACTTCACGGCCGTCGACTGGATCGCCATCGCCGGCTTCCTGGCGGCCTGCGCGGTGGCCTTCACGGTCTGGGGGTACTGACGATGGCCAGCGTGGAGACTGAAGAGTTCGCCGAACAGACCACGAAGGACGCGCTCTTCGGCACCGTGCCACTGGTGCGCGGTGAGCGCGTCTGGGGCTTCCTCGACTTCAGCTGGGTGATGACCGGCCTGGCGATCGCGACCTGGGCCTTCCTCATCGGCGGCGACGTCGTCTACTTCCTGGGGCTCAAGGCCGGCATCGCCGCGATGGTGCTGGGCAACGCCATCGGGCTGTTCTTCGTCATCATCAGCGTGCTCGCCAACACCAAGTACGGGCTCGAGCACTTCAGCGCCATCCGTGCCGTCTTCGGCCGCCACGGGGTCAAGCCGTTGATCTACGTCCTCAACTTCCTCGTCTGCATCGGCTGGACGGGCGTCCTGGCGGTCATGTTCGGCCGCGCCGCGGTCAACATCGTCAACGAGTTGGCGGGGACCGAGTACGGCGGCGACGCCTTCCTGGTCGGGTTGTTCGGGTTCACGGCTCTGGCGATCAGCTGGGTGGTGGTCGTCAAGGGGCCGGTGGCGCTCAAGTGGTTCAACCGCTTTGCGGCGCCACTGCTGATGCTCGTCCTGATCGTCATGATCTACTACATCTTCCGTGAGACCAGCTGGGCCCAGCTGACCGCCGCCCAGCCGCTGGAGCCGTTCGGCGACAAGCGGGTCGACTTCATGATGGTCGTCGAGTTCGCCCTCGCCGGCGCCGTCTCCTGGTGGCCCGCCCAGGGCAATCTGACCCGTCTAGCGAGGACCCAGCGGTCCGCCGCCTGGGCCGGTGTCGTCGGGCTCTTCGTCGTGACCCTGATCGCCCAGACGGTCGGCCTCATGGCGGCGCTCACCTTCGAGGACTCGGACCCTACCGCCTGGATGATCCCCCTGACCGGGGCGGTGATGGGTATCGTGATCCTGTTCTTCATCGCCTTCGCCAACATCACGACCATCTCGGTCCAGGCCTACCAGGTCTGCGTCGCCATGCGCCAGGAGGGCGTGAAGTGCCTCGCCACCATGCGCTGGGACGTGCTCGTCACCATCTTCCTCGGGCTGGCCGTGTTCCTGCTCATCAAGCCCAGCCTCATCTACGACAACTTCTTCCAGTTCCTCTACTGGATCGGGCTGGGCTACGCGCCGCCGATCGGCATCATCTGCGTGGACTACTTCGTATTCCGCCGCCAGAAGCTCGACCTGTACGCGCTCTACGACGCGCGCAAGGGCAGCCCCTATGACTTCTGGCGCGGCTGGAACATCGCCGCCTACATCGCGTTCGCCGCCGGCGTCGGGACCTTCGCGGCGCTCCTCAATCCGGTGACGCTCTGGTACTCGGCGGCGTTCCCGTATACGTCGGCGACCTTCGCCTCGATGGTCGTCGCCATGATCGTGTACTTCCTGCTCACCCAGCTCTGGGTGAAGCGGGTCGGGAAGGGGGGGTACAGCGGCGCCTGATTCGTTTGGGCCGCGGGTCAGCCGGCCGGCCCGCGGCCCGGTCCCATTCCGGCCGCGGGCACGCTCCGAAGGAGAAGTGGGCGGATGGTGCGTCCACGCCGGACGGTAGACTGTCGCCGACGACGAGGAGGTCGCGATGACGCGTGAGGTGACGCTGGCGGCGGCGCAGTTCGCCTGCGGCTGGGGGACCGAGGAGAACCTGGCGACCGCGGAAGGGCTGGTACGTGAGGCCGCGGGTCGCGGCGCACACATCGTGCTCCTGCAGGAGCTGTTCGAGACGCCGTACTTCTGCATCACCGAGGACACCCGGCACTTCGCCCTGGCGCGACCACTCGAAGGCCACTCGACGGTCGCGCGTTTCCGCCGGCTGGCCGCCGAGCTGAGCGTCGTCATCCCGGTGAGCTTCTTCGAACGCGCCGGCCAGGCGTTCTTCAACTCCATCGCGATCATCGACGCCGACGGCGCGGTGCTCGGCGTGTACCGCAAGAGCCACATCCCCGACTCGGCCGGCTACGAGGAGAAGTACTACTTCTCGCCGGGCGACACCGGCTTCCGAGTTTGGACGACGCGGTACGCGCGCATCGGCGTCGGCATCTGCTGGGATCAGTGGTTCCCGGAGAGCGCCCGTTGCATGGCGCTGCAGGGCGCCGAGGTGCTGCTGTACCCGACGGCCATCGGCAGCGATCCGCCGGCGCCGGACGAGGATTCGCGCGACATGTGGCAGCTCGCGCAGCGCGGCCACGCGATCGCCAACGCCATGCCGCTGGTCGCCGCGAACCGCATCGGCCTCGAGTCCGGGCAGGGCGGCGAGCCGAGCATCCGGTTCTACGGCTCGTCGTTCATCGCCTCCCACACGGGTGCCCTGCTGGCGGAGGCCTCGCGCGACCGCGAGGAGGTGATCACGGCGACCGTCGACCTGGCCGCCGTGCTGTACCAGCGCCGGGACTGGAGCTTCTTCAGGGACCGGCGCCCGGAGCTGTACCGGTCGCTGCTCACGCTCGACGGGGTAGACTGACGCGGCGGGCGGGGCCCGGAGGGCCGCTCCCGCCCCACGCGCCGTCGTCAACGGGAGGTCACATGCCCGACCAGCCATACGAAGACGTCCAGATCGAGGGCCACCTCATTGACTCGCTCATGATGCCGCACATCATGGACACGGTGATGGACCTGGACGGCGAGTTCGAGATGCTCGCCTTCGAGGTGGGCCGCATGAAGGACGATCCGTCCCACGCCGTGATGCGCATCTTCGGCCGCGACGCGACGCACCTGGAGGAGCTCATGACGGCGATCACCGAGTTCGGTGTCGTCGCCGTCAAGCCGCAGGACGCCGTCCTCGAAGAGGCGGACATGGACGGCGTCTTCCCCGAGCGCTTCTACTCGACGACCAACCTGACGACGTTCGTGCGCGTCGGCGGCGAGTGGATCCGCGTGGAGCATCCGGAGATGGACTGCGCGGTGAGAGTCGCCATCGAGGGAGGGACGGCCGAGACGGTCGCGATGAACGCCGTTCGCAGCGGCGACCTGCTTGTCACCGGCCACAGGGGCATCCGCGTCCTGCCGCTGGAGCGTCCGCGCGAGAGCCAGCCCTTCGAGTTCATGGCCTCGGCGGTGAGCAGCGAGAAGCCCAAGGCGCAGATCGTCCACGAGGTCGCGCACATCCTCCGGCAGGTCAGGGAGGAGGGCCGGCTCACCATAGCCGTGGTCGGCCCTGCGGTCGTGCACACGGGAGCGGCGCCGAGCCTCGCCCGCCTCATCGAGGCGGGCTACATAGGCGCCGTCTTCGGCGGCAACGCCGTGGCCACCCACGACATCGAGTCGAGCCTGTACGGCACCTCCCTGGGCATCAACCTCAAGGAGGGCACGCCCGTGCCCGGCGGCCACGAGCACCACCTGCGCGCCATCAACACCATCCGGCGCGCGGGGAGCATC
>CAYTRM010000098.1:0-8903 GCA_964440225.1 uncultured Thermoleophilia bacterium
CACCGGCAGCATGGCGCTCACCGAGCCCGAGGCCGGCAGCGACCTGCAGAACGTGCAGCTCAAGGCCACCGAGCAGCCGGACGGCACCTGGCGGCTCAACGGCGTCAAACGGTTCATCACCAACGGCTGCGGGCAGATCAGCCTCGTCCTGGCGCGCTCCGAGGAGGGCACCACCGACGCCCGCGGGCTCAGCATGTTCCTCTACGAACGCGACGAGCACATGCGCATCCGCCGGCTCGAGGACAAGCTCGGGATCCACGGCTCGCCGACCTGCGAGCTGCAGTTCGACGACGCGCCGGCGCTGCTCGTCGGCGAGCGCCGGCGTGGGCTCACCACGTATGTCATGAGCCTGATGAACGGCGCCCGCCTGGCCATCGCGGCGCAGGCGCAGGGCATCGCCGAGGCGGCGTACCGGGCGGCGATCAAGTACGCCGACGAGCGCATCCAGTTCGGGGCGCCCATCGGCGACCTCACCGCCGTGAAGGCGATGCTCGCCGACATGACGGTCTCCGTCGAGGCGGCTCGCGCACTGCTCTACGAGACCGCGCTCATCGTCGACATGAAGGAAGTGCTCGAGCACCGCATCGCCGGGCTGCAGGCTACCCAGAAGGCCGGCGAGGCTCCGCCGGCCGGCCCGGACACCGACGTCAAGGCCTTGCGCGGCGAGCTCAAGCAGTTCACGCGCCTCGCCGCGCTCTTCACGCCGCTCGCCAAGGCCTGCTGTACGGAGATGGCCAACACGGTCGCCTACGACTCGCTCCAGGTGCACGGCGGCTCGGGCTACATGCGCGACTTCGCCGTGGAACGCCACACGCGAGACGCGCGCATCACCAACATCTACGAGGGCACGACACAGCTCCAGGTGGTCGCCGCCATCGGCGGCATCCTCGGCGGCACGCTGGCCGGCCGGCTCGAAGCGTACGACGCCGAGGACTTCTCGGCGACGCCGGAGCTTCTGGGGCGCGTACGAGGCGCCCGCGCGCGCCTCACGGAGGCCATCGCCCGCGTGCGGGAGCTCGACGACGTGCGCTTCCGCGACTTCCACGCCCGCCGCCTCACCGACATGAGCATCGACGTGGCCTGCGGTTACCTCCTGCTGCGTGCGGCGCAGGACGACGCACGCAAGCTCCTGGTGGCGCAGTACTTCGTCGACGCCATGGCGGCGCGCGTGGAAGGCGCCGCGACGCAGGTGCTCGGCGGCGACCCCGCGCTGCTCGACACGCTCTCGACGCTCGGCAGAGTCTAGGTCTCGCCGCCGGGGGCGTGCGCGCCCTCGCCCGCCTCCTCGTCCGCGTCGCGGTCCATGCCTTCTGGCCCGTCCGCGTCGGAAGCCCGATCCTCGACGGCCGCCTCATCGGGCTCCGGCAGCGGCGGCTCGATCCTGTCGCCGCCGCCGGCGAGCGCCCGCCCGAGCATCGCCTCGGCCGCAGCCGCCAGCTCGTCCGCGTCGTCCGCGTCGCCGGGGTAGCCGGCGACGCCCAAGCTCATCGTGAAGCGGCCCAGCGGCCCCAGGTCGTCGTCGACCAGTCGCGTCTCGTCGACGGCCCGCCGCACGCGCTCCGCCACCAGCCCCGCGCCCACCGGCCCGTGCGGCGTCGCGGGGAGGAGCAGACCGAAACGGCCGCCTCCCAGCCGGCACGCGAGGTCCACCTTCTGGCGCAGGCTGTTCACCAGCAGGCGCGCGATCGCGACGAGCACCGCGTCGCGGATCTCGACGCCGCGGTCGATCACGAGGTCGTCGTATCCATCCAGTTCGGCGACGACGAGCGACAGCGGCTGGTGGTAACGGCGAGACCGCGCGACCTCGGCGTACAGCCGCTCGTAGAAGTACCAGCGGCTGTACACGCCGGTCAGCGTGTCGGTCGCGGAACGGGTCTCCACGGCGCGGTATGCGCGAGCGTTCGCCAGCGCGACCGACGCCTGATCGGCCAGCAGGGCGGCCAGCTCCACCTCGTGCTCGCGGTACCGGCGCTCGAGCTGCGCGGTGAGCTCCAGGTAGCCGAGCGAACGCCCCGCGGCCACCAACGGCAGGAGCAAACGGGCGCGCCCGTCTCTCGTCCGATCCTGTTCCGGGCGCCGCAAGTCGACGGCCTGACGAGCCAGAGCGTCGGCTCGCCACCCGGCGGCGTCCGCACGGTCCCCCGCGCCGCCCACCGCGACGCGGGCGTACGAACCGTCGTCCCGCCGCAGGACCACATCCGCCTCACAGGGCGCCCCCGGGAGGAGCCGGGCGGCCTCGCCGCGGACGGCGGCGACCAGCTCCCTCACCTCGAGCGTGGACGCCATGCCGCGGCCCGAGTCGAGCAGAGCCACGAGCCGGCGACCGCGGTCCGACTCCGCTTCGTACAACTCGGTCGTGCGGAGTACGACCGCGGCGAGCCGGGCCAGCGCCTGGAGGCGGCTGCGGTCGGGCTCCGAGAGGCGCCGCACCGAACGCGTCTCGGCGAGGCTCAGCACGCCGAGCACTTCGGCGCCGGCCAGCAACGGCAGGTCGATCCGGGTCGTGAACCCGCGCTGCGCCAGCGCGGCCGCGTCCGCCGGCGACAGCTGGTCGTCGACGTGCCGCTCCACCGCCTCGGCGGCCAGCACCAGGCGGCGGAGGTCGTGACTCTGATCGAGAGCGACGACCGCGCCGAGGCACCCGTCGGCGGCGCCGTCGTGGCACCAGTAGGCGCGGCAGACGAGCGTGTCGGCGTCGCGGCTGAAGGTCCACAGGTCGACGGACCAGACGTCGAGCGACTCGCCGATCGTCGCGACGACCGCGGTCAGGAGGTCGCCGGAGTCTCGCCCGGGCACGGCGCCGGCGAGCGACTCGCCGGAGCGGTCCATCCCGGCGCCGTCAGCCATACGTCTCCACGCGGTCCTTGCCCGCGCGCTTCGCCACGTAGAGCGCGGCGTCGGCGTGCCCGACAAGGCTCTCGGGCTGCGTGGTGCGCCCCGGGAAGACGGCGACGCCGATGCTCACGGTGAGCCCGGGCAGGACGTCTCCTCCGGCGCCGACGAACCGGGTCGAGGCGATGCGCCGGCGGATGCGCTCCGCGACCAGCTCCGCGCCTTCGTGGTGCCCCGGAGGCGGCGGGTCGCCGCCACGGCCGCCCTCGACGATCCTGCCGGTCAGATCCATCTCCATCTGCGCCTCCGACGCGCCGCCGACGGGCGTGTTGGGGAGGATCACGGCGAACTCCTCCCCGCCGTAGCGGGCGGCGATATCGAGATTCTGCCGAAGCTCGGAGCGCAGCACGGCCGCCAAAGCCCGCAGCACCGCGTCTCCGGCAACGTGGCCGTTCCGGTCGTTGAACGCCTTGAAGTCGTCGAGGTCGATCATGAGCAGGGAGACGGGGGTGCCGTAGCGCCGCGCCCTGGCGGTCTCCTGCTCGAGGCGCTCGTAGAAGTAGCGGTGGTTGAAGAGCCCGGTGAGCCCGTCGGTGACGGCCTGGTCCTGCACCCGCTTGTAGAGGCGGGCGTGCTCGATCGCCACCGCCGCCTGCTCGGCGAGCCCCTGCGCCAGCGCCACCTCGTCGCCGGTCCAGCGCCGCTCGCGCTCCTTCTCGACCAGGACGAGGACGCCCACCGGCCCGCCGTTGAAGACGAGCGGCACGTTCAGATAGGCGCGGTCGCCGAAGCGCTCGAACGCCTCCCGCGTCGTCGGCGGCAGATCCGGGTCGGAGTACCGTTGCTCGAGCACCTCGCAGGCCTCGAGAAAGCCGTGCTCGACCGGCTCGTCGTCGAGCGAGAACGTCTGGCCCAGGCTCTGCGGCGAGATGTCGTCGGGACGGCGCTGCCAGAGCGCGACGGGCTTGACCGTGTTCGCGGCGCGATCGTACTCCTGGATCTGGCACTCCTCGCTGCCGAGGAGCTCGGCGGCCGTCCGCGCCACCGTGTTCAGCACATCCTCGAGGTCGACACTCGAGCTGATCGCGCGCGTCGACTCGAGAAGGAGCGCGAGCCGCCGGTTCTGCGTCTCGGCCTCCCGCATGAGCTGCGCGTGGTGGATAGCCGCCGCCGCCTGCTCTCCCAGGGCGGCGGCCAGGCCGCGCTCCTCCTCGGTGAAGCGCCGCTCGAAGTCGGTCTCGATGAACACGAGCAGGCCGATGGGCCGGTCCTCGTACACAAGCGGGACGCTGAGGAAGCTCGTCTCGCCGTTCCTCAGCATGTCGGCCCGGTTGCGCTCGTCCGTCTCCGGGTCGGAGGCCCTCTCCTCGACGAGCCTGCCGCCGTAGAGGATCTCGCGGTCGGCGGGGAAGTCGGCGAGACTGTACGTTCTGCCGATCCAGCGTTCCCCGTCAGGCTCCGGCGTGCGCTGATCCAGCGAGACGACGGTCAGCTCCTCCGCTCCCGCATCGTGCGTGTTGATCGCGCACTCAGCCGTGTCCAGAGCCTCGCGAGCGGCTCGGGTGATGGTCGTGAGGAGCCGGTCGAGGTCGATGGTCGACGTCATCGCGCGGCTGGCCTTGAGCAGCGCGCCGAGACGCCGGCTCTGCTCCGCCTCGCGCCGGAGCATGCGCGCGTTGTGGACGGCGACGGCGGCCGGGACGGCGAGCAGCTCGAGCAGGTCGACCTCGTCGGCCGTGAACCGCCGGGGAGCGCGCTTCTCGACCAGCGTGAGCGCGCCGATGACCTCATCCTGGAACAGGAGCGGCACCGACAGCACGCTCTTCTCGCCCCAGCGCTCCATGATCTCCCTGTCTTGCGCCGGAGTCTCGGGGTCGTCGACGTGGTGCTGACGGATCGTGCGCTCCGCCAGCAGCCGCTCGTAGCTCGAGCGGCCGGAGACCGCGAACGCGCTGCCGAGCCACTCATCGTCCCTGGAGTCGGCCGCTGTCGTCCACAGCGCGGTCGCCACGAGCACACCCGCCTCCGGCCGGTAGTCGTAGATGTCGCACTCCGATACGCCGAGCGCCTCGGCGACGCGACGCGCGATGACCGTCAGCATCTCGCCAAGGCCCGGGCTCGCGGCGATGGCCAGGCTGAGGTCCGAGGCGAGGGCGAACGCCTCCGCCTGCTCGCGGCGCCGGCTCACGGGAGCGTCTCCGCCCGGCCGGCGCGAAGCATCACCGGCCATCCGTGACGACCCGGTCGCGTCCGGTGCGCTTGCCGGCGTACAGCGCGGCGTCGGCGCGGGCGATGAGCGCCTCCGGCGATCGCTCCTCCGCACCCAGCTCCGCCACGCCGATGGTGGCGGTCACGTGGGCGTGGCGCCGCCCGCCGTGGCCGGCGAAGGCGCGCCCGGCGATCGCGGCGCGCAGGCGCTCGGCGACGACGAGCGCGCCGGCTCCGGGCGGCGGAGCCTCGGGAGCGGCGCGATCCGCCGGCGTCGCGTGCTGCTCCCCATCCGCGGGCGTGTGCGGCAGGATCACCGCGAACTCCTCGCCGCCGTACCGCGCCGCCAAATCCACGCCCCGGCGTGTCTCCGCAAAGAGGATCTCGCCGACCTCGTGCAGCACTTCGTCGCCGACCTGATGCCCAAAGCGGTCGTTGAACGACTTGAACTCGTCGAGGTCGAGCATGAGCAGCGACAGCGGTGTCCCGTAACGCCTCGCCCTCGCGCACTCCTCCCGCAGCCGCTCCTGGAAGTGGCGGTGGTTGTACAGCCCCGTCAGGCCGTCCCGGATCGCCTGCTGCTCCGCGCGCCGGTAGAGGCACACGTTCTCGCCGGCGGCAGCCGCCTGGTTGGCGAGCACCTGGAGAGCCTCGCGCTCGGCGGACGAGAACCGGTGGTAGCCGTCGGCGCACGCAACGATCACCCCGTCGACCCGGGTCTTCACGACCAGAGGAACGGCCAGCGCCGAGCCGGCGTCGGTGACCTTCTGCGCCGGCTGCCCGGCGGAGAACGCCTCGTCAACCAGCCGCCGCATCTCCGGCGCCGCGTCGGCATCCGCAGGCCGAGACGCGGCCGGGGCGAGAGCGCCCGTCTCGTCGCGCCGCCAGAGACGGCCCGCGCGGGCGCCCCTGAAGAGGCGACCGACCCCGCTCTCGGCCGCCATCGCGATCACCTCCGGGTCGAACGTCGCCGCAAGCTTGCCGCTGACTTCGAAGAGGCCGAGCAGCCGCTCGCTCTGCTCGTCCTGGTCGCGAAACAGCCTGGCGTTGTGGATCGCCGCGGCGGCGAGCTCCCCCAGCGCCCTGAGGAGCTCGATCTCTCCGTCCGTGAAGCGCCGCTCCTCATCGACGGACGTCAGCCGCAGGACGCCCTGCGGCGCGTCTCCGGACCGGAGGGGCACGCTGAGACAGCTCTGCTGCCGCCACTTGCGCATCGACGCGCGGCGGTCGGCGGGCAACCCCTCATCGGACAGGTGCTCCTGCACGATCTCCGCCCCCTCGAGGATCGCCCGCTCGCCGGGCAGTTCCGCAAGCCGGTACACGGTGCCCAGGGCGTCGTCCGGCACGCCGTCGGGAGACGGGACGCGCTCGTACGTCGCCGTGAACACGATCGCGTCGTGGTGAGGGCGATACTCGTAGACGGTAGCGTAGCCGAGCCCGGCGAACTCCGCGGCAAGACGCGCGACGCCGCCCAGGATCTCATCGAGATCGAGTGAGGCGGCGAGGGCCCGGCTCGTCTCGAGCAGAGTGGCCTTGCGCCGGGCCGACCGACCCTGCTCGCGGTAGAGCCGCGCGTTGCCGATGGCGATCGCGGCAGGAACGGCGAGCATGCGCAGGAGACGCTTCTCGTCATCGCTGAAGCGGCGCGCGCGGCGAGACTCCACGGCGCCCAGCACCCCGATCGTCTCGCCGCCGAAGACCAGCGGGACCTCCAGCGCGGCCTTCTCGTCGTACTCGAGCATGAGCCGCCGCTCGAGCGGGTCGAGGTCCTCGTCGTCCGCATGCGTCTCGAGAACATCGCCGTGGCGGATGACCGCGTCACGGCCCGGGCGCTCGTCGAGCCGGACCACCGTGCCGACGTAGTCGAGATCGACCTGCCGGAGCCGCTCCGACCACACGGCGGCGTAGGTCATCGTCCTGTTCGCGGCGTCGTACTCGTTGATGTCGCACCACTGCACATCGAGCGCCAGGCCGACCTCGCGGGCGATGGCCTGGAGGACATCCTCCAGCTCCAGCGACGAGGCCAGGATCGCTCCGACCTCGAGCGCGGTCCTGTAGGGGTCGCGGACGGGCGCCGCGCGGTCAGGCATCGAAGACCTCCACGCGGTTCTTGCCGAGACGCTTGGCGAGGTACAGCGCCTTGTCGGCGCTGTGGACGAGCTCGTCCGGAGTGCCTGCCGACCCGGGGAAGCACGCCACGCCCACGCTCACGGTGATGCGCGCGTCGGCGTCGGCGGCCGGCAGCGAGGACGCTCCCACGGCGATCCGGATGCGCTCCCCGACATCGACCGCGCCGTCCTCGTTGAGCGGCGGCGCATCGCCGGCGGTCGCCGCCTCGGCGAGCTCTCGCAGCAGGCGCGTCCCGACCACGTGGGCCCCGTCTCGGGACGTGTTGGGCAGGAGGATCACGAACTCCTCCCCGCCGTACCGCGCGGCGAAGTCGATGCCGCGACGCAGCCGGGTCGTGAGGATCCCGCCCACCTCCCGCAGCGCCAGGTCGCCGGCCGGATGCCCGTAGCGATCGTTGAAGCCCTTGAAGTCGTCGATGTCGATCATCAGCAGCGAGAGCGGCAGCGCGTAGCGCTGCGCACGCGCCATCTCCTGGGTCAGACGCTCGTAGAAGCAGCGGTGGTTGTACAGACCCGTGAGCCCGTCGGTGACGGCCTGGCGCTCGATGGTGCGGTACAGGCCGGCGTTCGCGAGGGCCGCTCCCGCCTGGCCGGCGAGGATCTGCAGCAACTCGAGCTCGTCGTCGCTGAAGCGCCGCCCGTCCCCGGCGTGGATGTCGATGAGCCCCTCCGCCGCATCGCCGACCACGAGCGGGACGACGAGGCGTCCCGGCCCCTCGGACCCGGGACTCGCGGGGCGCAGGTCGGCGACGGCCCGGCGGCACAGCGCGTCGAGCTCGACGACCGGAACCGTCTCCTCATCAAGATCGACGTCGTGCTCGAAGACGAAGAAGCCGTCGGCGTGACGCAGGAGGATCCGGGTGGCGTCACCCGAGAGACCGAAGAGACCGGCGACCTCGCGGCGGACCTCGGCGAGCACGGCGGCGGCGTCGAGCGACGAGACGAGGACCCGGCTCGTCTCGAGGAGCGCGACGAGGCGCCGGTTCTGGCGCTCGCCGCGCCGGTACAGACGGCCGTGACGGATGGCGACGGCCGCCTGCTCACCGAAGGCGCGGGCGAGCTCGATCTCCGCGGCGGTGAACACGCGCTCGGCGGCGCTCTCGATCAGCACGAGCAGCCCCATCACCTCCTTGTCCACAAGCAGCGGCACGTTGAGGCACGTCTTCTCCCCCAGCCGCTCCATGGACTCACGCACGTCGGCGGGAAGGCCTTCATCAGAGAGGGACTCGGCGACGACCACACCGCGGCGCAGGGTATCCCGATCCGAAGGGTGGTCGTCCAAGGGATACACGGTGCCGGGCGGATCGCACTGGAGCGCCGCGTCTCCGGCGCCGTAGAAGGCGCGAAAGACGATCGCGTCGCGCTCGGGGTCATACTCGTACACCACGCACTCCCCGGCCGCCAGGACTTCCGCCGCCGCGCGTGACACCCGAGCCAGCGAGTCCTCCAGCGTCACCGCCGACACCAGCGCACGGCTCGACTCGAGCAGCGACGTGAGGTGACGGTCCTGCTCCTCCTGGCGCCTGAACAGGCGGGCGTTGTGAAGCGCCACCGCCACCGGCGCGGCCAGGAGACCGGCCAGCTCTCTGTCGACGTCGTCGAAGACGCGGCCCTCACGCTTCTCGACCAGCGTCAGACAGCCGACGACCTCGCCGTCGAAGACGAGCGGCACCGAGAGCGAAGCTCGCTCCCCACGCAGCGCCATGAGCTCACACTCGCGAGCGTCGAGACCGG
>CAYTRM010000099.1:0-8824 GCA_964440225.1 uncultured Thermoleophilia bacterium
GTTAGCGACCTCGCCCTCCATGCCCTAGAGATGGCTCTCTGGCAGCGCAAGGGAGCCGGGGAGAGCCTCGTCCATCACTCAGACCGCGGCGGCCAGACCTCTCCATCCGCTACACGGAGCGCCTCGAAGAGGCCGAGGTCATCCGCCACGAGGGACCCTGGAAAGGCCTCGAGGAAGTCGAGTTCGCGACGCTCGAATGGGTCGACTGGTTCAACAACGTGCGTCTGCTTGAGCCCATCGGCTACGTCCCACCGGCGGAGTTCGAGGAAGCGTACTATGCTCACGCGGCTGCCACGGCAGCAGAAGAGAGACTCAAACAAGAGAGCCTCCACTGAACCCGGGGCGGTTCAGGCGGCCCTTGACAGTGCGTGCTCAGAACGCCTGAAGGACCATCTATCGCCGACGGGGCGTCGTTACACGCCGAAATCGCACTGCCGCGGCAACCCAAAATCGGACACAATGGGGGCCATTCGGCACCAAACGGGCACCAATGCTCCCCGGATTGACGCCACTTGGCGTCACATTCAACCGTGAGTACAGGCTGGAAGTGGCCGAAACCCCTGCAAAACGCACTGGCGGAGCGACATGGGAGTCGAACCCACCCAGGACGGGAGCACCGCCCCGCAAACGGTTTTGAAGACCGCGGTGGTCACCGGACCACGAGCCGCTCCACTCGGGCACATCTTTTCACGCAACGGCGGCCGGGTCACCCCGGGGCCGCCGCCCGGTCACGGGTGACCGCGCAAGTGCGACTTCAGTCGCAAACGGTTCGCGCCGATGCCCCACAGGGAAAGTCGTAGCGGACCATGTACGAACATCTTCTCCATGCCGATTCCCTGAGCCGGGACGAGGTGGCCCTGTTCCGGCGCGCGCTCGAGGCAGTCGAGGGCTCGCCTGACGCCGTGCCGGTGCTCCGCGAGCTCGTGGAGTCGCTGCTCGCCGACCGCACGCGCGAGCTTCGCGAGATGAACGAGGCCCTCGAGATGGAGGTCCGCGAGCGCACGCTCGTGGAGCTGGCGCTGCGCAACGGCGAGGCGCGCCTGCGCGATCTCGCGCTGAACACGGCCGACTGGATCTGGGAGATCGACGCCGGCGGCCGGTACACCGAGTGCTCCGACCGCGTGAAGAACGTGCTCGGCTACGCGCCGGATGAGATCATCGGCCGGACGCCGTTCGACCTCATGATCGACGAGGACGCCGCGGCGCTGGCGCCGGGCTTCGAGCGTATGATGCACGAGCGCACGGGCTGCTCGGAGGTCAAGAACCGCAACCGGCACAAGGACGGCCACGAGGTCGTGCTGCTCACGAGTTGCGTGCCGATCCTGAACGTGGCCGGAGAGCTGCGCGGCTTCCGCGGCGTGGACAAGGACATCACCCACCGCGAACACATGGAGCGGTCGCTCCACCGGCGGACGGCGGAGCTGGAGGCGCTCCTGGAGGCCGGCCGTGCCATCGCCGCCAGCATCGACTACGACGAGGTGCTGGGCCGCATCGCCCGCGCGGCCGGCGAGGCGCTCGGCACGGAGGAGTGCATCATCTGGGAGTGCTCGCCGGATGCCGACGTTGCCGTGTTCCGGACCCTCTGGCAGCGCGGTCCGGTGCCCGAAGTGGCAGCCGAGCTCACCGGCGCGTTGTACTCCATACAGACCCACGCCGGGGGCCTCGACGCCCTGCGCGCCGGCGTCGTGGTCCAGCAGTCGCGCTCCGATCCGGGCCTCGCGCCGGCGGACGCCGCGGACATGGACAAGTGGGGAGAGAAGACCTGGCTCACGGTCCCGCTCGTGCTCGAGCGGGCGCTGCTCGGCATCATGATCCTGATCGAGAGCGAACGAGAGCGCCGCTTCGACGCGGACGAGGTCCGCCTGGCCGGTGCGATCGGTGAGCAGGCGGCGGCGGCGCTCCACAACGCCCTCGTCCACTACCGCCAGGAGGAGCGCAATCGCTGGCTCCGCTCCATGGTCGGGGCAGGACGGGCGATCTCCGCGGCGCGCGACCCCGACAGTTCGCTCGGCGACGTCGCGCGCCTGGCCGCCGAGGCGGTGCAGTCGCCCGCGGCGTTCGTCTACGAGTACGCACCCGCGCGAGACGTGCTGGTCGCCCGCGCACGGTACACCGCCCGTCAGATCGGACGCGACGACGCGGTCGGCGGCGCCTTCCCGGTCTCGACTACGCCGGAGGACAGACGCGCCCTCGTGGCGGGCGAGGTGTTCGTGGAGACCCTCTCCGACCCGGCGCTGCCAGACGAGGTGCGCGCGATGATGGAGCAGTTCGGCGAACAGACGCTGCTCAACGTGCCGCTGCGGTCCCGCAACGAGGCGCTCGGCCTGCTCGTGCTGATCGAGGACGAGCGCGAGAGGCTGTTCACCGACGGAGAACTGGACTTCATGGGCGCGTTCGGCGAACAGGTCACGCTCGCTCTCATGACGGCGCGCTCGGCCACCACCGACGGCCTCACGGGCCTGGCCAACCACAGGGCCTTCTACGAACGGCTGGGCCAGGAGCTTGCGCGCGCCGGGCGCTACGGCACGCCGGTGTCGCTGCTCATGATCGACATCGACGACTTCAAGGACCTCAACGACACCCACGGCCACCCGGCCGGTGACGAGGCCCTGCGGCTACTCGGCGGCATGCTCGATGAGCGCTTGCGTCGTGGGATCGACCTGCCCGCCCGCTACGGAGGCGAGGAATTCGCCGTGATCCTGCCCAACACTCGGTCTGGACCCACCGACGGCCTGCCGGACGACGGCGAGGGAGCCCGACCAGACGGCGGCGCGCCGGCGTCGGGCCACAGCGAGGGCGCGGAGGCGCTCGCCGAGCGCCTCCGCGAGATCGTCGCCGCCACCGACTTCGCCGTCGCCGCGAACGGGCGACCGATCCGTCTGACGGTCAGCGTCGGTGTGGCCACCTACCCCGACACGGCCGCCAACATGGACGACCTGGTGGCGCGCGCGGACGCCGCGCTCTACGCGGCCAAGCGCGCGGGCAAGGACCGCGTGGAGGTCTGCCGGCGGCGCGAGGAGCGGCGCGAGGGCGCGCCGCACGAGAACAGGTCAGGACGGCGCGACACTTCCTGACGCAATCTCGCGGCGCACAGACACGAGCGGCCGGCCGCCTCGCAGGAGGCGGCCGGCCGGCGGGTGGTACAGCGGACGGGAGCGCAACGCTCCCGGGGCCGTAGTTACTTCGCGAGGTCCAGCAGCGCCTGACGATCCTTGGCGATCTTGTACTCGGACTCCACCTCGAGCAGGCCGCCGGGGAACTCGTAGGCCGGCATGAGGGCCACGTAGTCGTCGGCGTTGAACGCCTCGGGGTTGTGGACGCCGCTCTTGGGATCGCCCGGCTTGCCGCCGAGGCTGCCCTTGGCGAGGAGCTCGATCGTGATGACGGGCGTGAAGGCGGTCTGCGCGACGACGACCTGGGTGCCGTACTTGTCCACGCACTCCTTGTTGTCGGCGACCTGGTACAGGTACACCTTGCGCTCGAGGCCGTCCTTCTTGCCGATCACGTAGGTGCCGGCGGCCGTCTTGCCGACGTACTTCTTGCCGATCTCGTTCGGGTCCGGGGCGGCGGCGGCGATGACGTCGCGCGGCGCGACCATGACGTCGCCGACCTTGATCTTCTCGGCCTTGTCGATGTTGATCGAGCGGAAGACGTCCATCGCGGCCATGAACTCGTCGCCGAGCGCGTACTTGAACTCGGCCTTCTTGACGCCCTTGAGCTTGTCGGCGTTGTGGCCGATCTGGATGACCTCTTCGTGCTCCACGTGGCCGACCTCGACCTCGCCGATGCCCTCGGGCAGCCAGAACTTCTCGAGCTCGGCGAACGGCTCGACGGTGTGGAAGTCGCCGTTCTCGAACACCACGGCCGGGTTGTTGCACTCCTCGATGGTGGTCCAGACGCTGAAGCCGAAGCTGATGCCGGTGGCGCCGGGGATCTCGAGGTTGCTGCCGTCGCGGATGCCGATGTAGTCGACCTCGTCGAAGAGGTGGTCGGCGGCGTAGCGGGCGAAGTAGTCGGCCATGCCCGGCTCGACGCCGAAGCCGGCGAGCGCGTACTTGCCGATCTTCTCGAACTCGGGGCTGAGCGCGTACTCGTCGTCGCCGAGCTTCTTGCCGGTCTTGTGGAACGGGTCGGTGGGGTGCCACTCGCTGAGCGTCATGGCCGTGTCCAGGTAGTGGACCTTGGCCTTGAGCGCAGCCTGCAGGAGCGGCGGGTTGAAGTTGGGAGCGCACAGGTTCATCAGGATGTCGGCGCCGTGCTTCTCGGCCAGCGCGGCCACGGCGTCGACGTCGCTCGCGTCGACCTGCTCGGCGACGAAGCGCGGATCCTTGAGCGTGGCGACGAAGTCGGCGGCGCGCTTGCCGTCGTAGTCCGCCATCACCATCTTCTCGAGCCACTCACCCTTGGGGTCGCGACGCTTGGCGATCGCGGCGATCGACTGGCCGACACCACCGGTACCGACGACGAGAGCTTTCATGCTGTTCCTTCTCCTTGCTGTGACGTGATCGCGGCGGCGGCGCGGCCGGCGCGTCCCGAGGATGAGGCCCACACGACAACGAGCGAGCCCTCCACAGGCTACGAATGAGTCATATTGTATAAGCTTCTGCGCCGATTTCCAGTGTCAAGTTAGCAGCCGTGGAGGTTTGACCCTGCGGAGCGCGGGCCCGGGTCACGCGGAGAAGGCGCCGGGAGCGGCGTTCAGGCCGGCGGCAGCCGCCAGCCGAGCGCCGGCCCGGCGCCGTCGCCGGGCGCCGCGCAGGGCACGCAGTCGACCCCCGCCGCTTGCCCGACGGCGCTCGCCAGCGCGTAGAAGCTCTCCGGGTCGCCCGGGCGCAGGGCGCCGAGCTTCTCCTCGATGGTGGCCAGCCGCGCGTCACGCGCCGGCGCGACGAGGCCCCCCGGCGCCTGGCCGCCGGCCGGGACCGCGGCTCCGCCGGCGCCCGGCCGGCCCACCAGGTCGAGGCCGACGATCCCGTCGCCGACGACGGCGTCGACCTGCCACTCGACCGGCGCGCCGGGCTCGACGGCGAGGCGCGCGCTCATCGTCCCCGAGAACGGCGGCGTCAGAGCCTGCGCCAGGCCGGCGGCGACTGAAGGCCGGTCCTGCTCCAGTACACGGGAGTCGAACGCGCGACCCACGAGCTCCGCCTCGGTCGCGCCCAGCACGCGACAGAAGGAAGGGCTCACGAACGTCATCACGCCGTCGCGATCCACCTCGACCACGTAGTCCGTGTGCGTGTCGGCGAAGAGCTCGAGGCTCTTGCGCAGGCGCCGCACCTCGTCGTGGTCCACCGTCTCCACATCCGGCCTGTTGATGAAGAGCGTATACGCCATCGCGCGCTCCTCGCCCCTCTCGGCGAGCGGGCCCAGCGAGACGCGCACCCACACGCTCTCCCCGCCGGCGCCGAGCAGGTGCTCCTCGAAGATCTGCTCGCCCTCGCGCCGAAAGCCGCGGGCGCGCTCCGGCCATCCCGGCATGACGCGCGACCACATCTGCCCGACGAGATCCGGTGAGGCTCCGCCCAGCAGACGCAGCAGCGGCGCGTTGACGGCGGCGGTCTTGCCGACATCGGCGACGACGGCCAGCGGCTGCTCCAGCGGAAGGTGCGAGAGGATCTCGAAGACGCTCTCTATCCGCTCACGCAGGGTGTAGGGCAGACGTGGCGCCAGCCAGAACTCCGACCCGAGGCCTTCGGGATCCCGGCCGGGACGCTCACTCAGGAGCTTCGCGTACTCGTTCACCTTCGCCTCGCTTTCCGTCGCCGCGGGAGCGCGGCGTCACCTACCTTCAGCGTCGTCCGGCAGACCGCGGGAGGCGATGGGACGGGTGTCTAGGCGGCATGGGACGTCCGTCCAGGCCGCACGGAAGCGTTGCAGGGGAGCAGAGGCGAACGGATCGGACGGCCGGTCAGGCGCCCACTCGGTACATGGTGCGCTCGCCGAGCGACGTCACGACCTTGACGTACCCGGCGAGCTCCGTGTCGAGCGCCGGGTCGCCGGTGTCGACGAGCAGCGGCCGCCCCTCCAGGCTCAACAGCTTGGTCTGCGTGGCGATGATCACGATCCCGCCCGTGCCGACGCGGCGGATCACCGCGGGGCTGATCTGCTGGTTGCCGCGCCCGAAGACGTGCCCCTGGCCGCCGATGACCGTGACCACGATGTACGACTCCGGGGAGGCGTCGACGAACGCCAGCAGGTCGCCCTCCCCCAGGTCGGCTCCCACGAGCCGCCCGTCGCGCACTGCGTCCACGCCGAGGAGCGTCTTGGGCAGGCCGAGGCGGTCCATCACCGCACGCGTCGTGGTACCCGGCCCGAGCACGTACAGGGCGCCGGGCCGCATCCCGTTCACCACGTCCGTGGCGACGTCGTTCAGGGCTCGCTTCTCACCGGCCACCCCGCCGGCCTTGGCGCTCTGCGTGAGCCCGCGAGCGTAGGGCACCAGCAGGTAGCCGTACAGGCGGGCGGACACGCGGTTCTCGCGAAACGCCTCCTCGTCGATGTCCATGACCTCGCCCTCGCGCAGCCGGACGCCGGCCGGACGGTCGTGCAGGTAGAGCGCCGCCACGTCGCCGGCCGCCGCGGGCGTCGTGGCGTACACCGCCGAGTGGATCTTGACGCCGGCCGGGACGCCGATCACCGGGATCCGGTCGCCGACGGCGTTGCAGATGTTGCGCGCCGTGCCGTCGCCGCCGGCGAAGAGGATCAGGTCGGCGCCGGCGGCGAGCAGGTCGCGGGCCGCCTGCTCGGTGTCGGCCGGCGTGGTGAGCACGAAGTCGTCGCAGCCGATCGCGACCGCTTCGCCGCCGCGACGCTCCTGCTCGCAGAGCACGTAAGAGCGGCGGCCCTGGAGGGTCCCCAGAACGCGCGGCTCGAAGCCGGCCGCGCGCGCCTCGTCCTCGCCCATCTCACCGGGCCAGGTGAGCACCTCCACGTGGTCGCGAAGGCGTGAGAGACGATCGAGCGCCAGGCGTGCGCGACGCGGAGCGTCGCGCACGGCGCCTCGCTCGAGCGCGGAGCGCAGGATGTCGGCGCCGTCGCTGCCCTTGAGGCCGACGCGGCCGCCGACGCCGGCGACGGGGTTGACGATGACTCCGAGTGTGCTCACGCGCCCGCTCTCCAGACGCCGTCAGCGACGCTTTCTGCCGCCGCGGCGCTGCCGGGCCCCTGACGAGCCGGACCGTGAGCCAGACTGCCGGGACGGTCCGCCTCGGGTCGCGCCCCGGGCGCTCCGCGGCGTCGCGGAGCCGGCCCGGACCGGCTTGCGCACGATGAAGAAGTAGATGACCAGCGACGGCGCCATGATCAGCAACAGCAGTGAGTTGCGCCCGATGATGCTCACGCCGAGCGCCACGAGCACCGCGACGAAGACGAGCGAGTGGAACATCTTCTGGCTGTAGGCGGTCATGCGCCTGCCGCGCGCCCACAGATCGAAGGCGTCGATGAGCATGGCCAGGCAGGCGACAGCGCCGGCGAACGTAGAGAGGGCCACGGCGATCGCCTGCACGCTGCCGAGACCACCGGCGATGCGCGTGATCACGAGCGCCAGCAGCATGAGGCCCGTCGCCAGAAAGACGGTGAGGCCCGCCGATCGGGCGAGCCGGGCGCCCGTGCTCGGTTGTGCGGGCATGGCTTGACCTTTCGTCGTGTGTGGAGCCGGCCGCGGAGTGCCTGCGGCGCGCGGCCGGCCGCCGTCATGATACCGGAGCGCGCCGCCGGGTGGAGCCGGGCCGGCGCGTTCAGACGACGGCGGTCGGGCCGGTCCGGTGACGACGCCGGCCCGACCGCCGGGCTCTCTCCTCGTCTACGTCCGCTTCAGGATCCGCTTCTTGTAGGCGCGCCAGGTGAAGGCCCACTCCTTCGGGTCCTCCATCGCCTCGGTGCGGCGCATCTGGTCGATGGGCTGGGCGTGCGGCGCGTCGAGCACGAACCGCGCGTCGGCGTACGACTCGTCACTGACCTTCTTCATGACCGCCGCCCACTCGTCTAGGTCGTCCTTGCTGTAGGTCTCACAGGGCTCGGGCGTGAACGGCTCGGGGACCACCCAGGGGTGATGGCTCATCCAGTGGCTCTGGATGCCGAAGTCGACCTGGCGGTCGCGCACGGCCTCGGTGCCGATGCCGGTGTCTTCCTTGAGTTGCTCCAGGCTGTAGCGCACCTGGTCGAGCCGGCGGTGACCCTCTGCGTACGGCCTGGTGACACCCTTCACGGCCATCAGCAGATTGTCGAGGTAGTTGTTGTTGAGCACCGAGATCTCGGCGACCTCCTTGAGGCCCTCCGGACCCATGTTGCGTATCCAGGCGTAGGCGCGAATCACGGCCATCCAGTTGCCGAGGAACCCGCGCACGCGGCCGATGCTCTCGGGACGGTCGTAGTCGAGGTGATACCGGTCGCCGTCCTTGACCACGACCGGCACCGGCAGATAGGGCGCCAGCTCGTCGGTGCACAGATAGGCGCCGCTGGCGGGTCCCTCGCAGCCGTGCGGGCTCGAGAAGGTCTTGTGCAGGTTGAAGTGACAGGCGTCGAAGCCGGCGTCACGGGCGCGCGCGTAGCCCAGGATGCCGTTGGCGTTGGCCTGATCGGTGAAGGCGAGGGCGCCGGCTCTGTGGAGGATCTCGACGTACTTGTCGATCTGCGGGTTGTAGATGCCGGTGTCCTCGGGGTTGGTGATCATGCAGCCGACGGTCTTCTCGCTGACCGCCGCGCGGAACGCCTCGAGGTCCGGGTAGCCGTTCTCGTCGGGCATCACGGTGATGACCTTGAAGCCGGCGACCATCGGCGTCGCCGCGTCACAGGGGTGCGAGAAGATCGTCGTGATCATCTCGTT
>CAYTRM010000100.1:0-6389 GCA_964440225.1 uncultured Thermoleophilia bacterium
GGCTGCTCACTAAATGCGAGAGACGACCGTCTCATTCGGCTTGACGGGTTCCGAAGGCGCAGACAAGGGTAGTGGCCATCGTGGCCGCGGCAATTGCTGCCACCTTCGCTGGCATTCAGTATGTCGACAACCCGGTAGTGCTCTGTTCAGCTGCAGTGATGGTGTTCGCGGTACTCGGTTTGGCCTTGACGAGCCTCCACGTGCGCACCAACTATTGCTGCATCTACGTGCGCTGCGACCTCATTCCGCGTCTGACTCACTACTGCCCCGGAGCCCTCGGTTACGTCGATCGCGGCATTACCTTCCCCCGGGATTACGGCGAGTCGGGCGTAAGGGAAGGGGCTACCGGCACACTGTTCATTGCCGGTATCTGGGCCATCGTGGTTGTGCCGGGGATGACAGCCCTCAGCGCCATGCTCTATTTCGCTGACATTGACAAGGACTTCCGGGGATCCGAAAGGCTGCTTGCCGCAGCCGCCGTTCTCGTTACTGGTTTGGTCCTTGTTCCATCGCTTGCAGCCGTCGTCCCTCAGGCATGGGCCGTCTACTCTCGGTGGGAGCGCAGGCCTGACGGCACGGTCCAGCCCGATTTCGCGACAACGACAGAGGCGTGCACAATCGTGGCACTACTTCTTGCTCTGGCGGTCCTGCTAGTCGCTGTGCCTCAGTGGGTCTTCACTCCATGGACGTGGAGTCGCGTTTGGACTGCCAGTTCGACCCATCCCGGGCCATGGCTCGTGACCCAACTGTCTCTGTACGCCCTCATCGTCTTGGCCATCCTTGCATGGCGAGCGCGCTCGGCGGCGTCGCGGCGTGGAGTGCTAGTCGTGAGCGCATGCACGGCCGGAGTAGCCTTCATCTCCTGGATTGTCATGCTCGCGCTCGATTAGGCGGTATCGCCCAGGCTGCTCGCACAAGACGGTCCCCATCTCCAAGTGGCATCTCATTGCAGCGATAGAATTGTGCCACTACTGATCGCGCGAAGGAGGAGTCCATGGCCGGAGGGGTGTTCGTGATTCAAGCAGATGACTCCCTCGTCGAGCTCGCGGCGGCGGGCTACGACACCGAGGATGTCCTGCAAGGCCTCCTCGCCAAGTACCCGAACCTCCTCGCGGGCGACCAAGTCGACAGCGACTCGCCGCGCCGCTGGCTGCTCGTCTCGCGCGAGACGGCGCTTCCGGCCGAAGAGGGCGGCGGCTGGCAGTTCTCGGTCGATCACCTGCTGCTCGACCAGGACGCCGTGCCGACGCTCGTCGAGGTGAAGCGCGCCTCCGACACGCGCGCCCGCCGCGAGGTCGTCGCTCAGATGCTCGACTACGCCGCGAACGCCGTCGCCTACGGGCCCGTGCGGCCTATCCGCGAGCAGTTCGAGGCGCGCTGCGCAAGCGAGGGTCTCGACTCCGATGCGGAGCTTGCGAGGTGCGCGGGCCCTGAGGTCGACGCGGGCGAGTTCTGGGAGCGCGCCAAGACCAACCTGCAGGCGGGGCGCGTGCGCCTCGTCTTCGTCGCCGACCAGATCCACAAGGACCTGCGGCGCATCGTCGAGTTCCTGAACGAGCAGATGGACCCGGCCGAGGTCCTGGCGATCGAGGTCCGCCAGTTCGTCGGTGAGGGCGTCAAGGTTCTCGTCCCCAACCTGATCGGGAGGACCGAGATCGCGGCGGGCCGCAAGAGCGCGGGCCAGAAGCGAGCGAAGTGGAACGAGGTGACTTTCTTCGAAGACCTCGAGGGCAGAGCCCCCAAGGGCCGAGCAGGCGCCGAGGCCATCGTCGACTGGGCGAAGGCCAGCGCCTGCAAGTTCAGCTTCGGTATCGGCGAGGTCGCAGCCTTCACCGTCGGCGTGCCCGCGGGCGCCGCGACGCAGATCCCCGTTGTGCTCTACGCCTCGGGGACCGTGGGGATCACCTTCCGCTACATGAGCAGGAAGCCGGGCTTCGAAGCTGAAGCCTCGCGGCTCGAGCTCCTCGAGCGCTTCAACCGCGTCCCCGGGGTGGCGCTCGACCCGGCGCGCGTGAACGGTGAGCCGACCCTCGACCTCGCGCTCCTCGCCGAGCCGCATGCGAAGGATGCGTTCCTCGCAGTCCTCGACTGGTTCGCAGCGCAGGCCAAGGCGGCCGCGGGCGAGCAGGAGTAAGGCCGATGCTCTTTGACTCACGGTCATCGTCTTGCCACATCGCCGGGCGAGGCTGAACTTCGTGAACAACGCTGGAGATGATGCGACGGTGGCGAGCGGCAAGTCAGCCTCGGCCCCCCTAGCGGAGGCTCTTGCCGCCCTTGACGTGCGGCCGCTCCGCATCCGCGCGGCGGAGTGGCCCGGCGACCTCGCCGGGCTCGACTCACCTGGGCTCTACGCCTGGTGGGTCGATGAGGCCGGGGCTGCCGAGCTGGGCCGCGGCCTCGAGGTGGAGCTCCGCGCCGGCCGCATCTACGTGGGTCAGGCCGGCGCCGCCTCGTCGCAAGCGGGCATCCCGAGCGCGGCCACTCTGCGCTCGCGCATCGGTCGCAACCACCTCGGCGGCAGGGTGCGCTCATCCACCTTGCGTCGCACCCTGGCAGGCATCCTCGCCGGCCCCCTCGGGCTCCGCATCGCCGGCGAGAAGGAGCTCGATGAGGCCTCCGAGGACCGCCTCAGCGCTTGGATGGCGGCGCGGCTCTCGCTCGCCGTCTGGCCGGCGCCATCGGACGTCCCTCTCGGCGAGCTCGAGAAGCAGGTGGTGCAGGCGCTCGAACCGCCGCTGAACCGGGGACACTTGCCTGCCAGTGCGCTTGGTCGGCGCTTGCGCGAGCGGCGCGCCCTGGTCACGCATGGCATCGATGACCTCTACATGCCGCCTGACCCTGACCTCGGGGATTGGCGCCCCATCCTCGGCCAGTACGGCCAGGCCTTCGACGGCTACCGCTACGCCGAGCTCGTGCGCCGCCGCGACTGCCCCGCCGTCGCTGACGATGTCTGGAGGCACTACGACGAGCAGGGCCGCTTTGCGAGCTCCTTTGCCGACCTGCGCTGCGCCCTCTTCTGGCTACAGAGGTGCGTGCACAGTGCCGAGCAGTCGCCCGGCTGGCAGCCAGACTCGGGCCTTGAGCGCCGCGTGCAGTTGCTCTATCGGGAGCTGCTCGAGAGCTGGGCACGGATCATGTCGCCGCTGCCCCCCGGCGCTGCGAGCGGGTCTTCTGGCGCCGCGATCCAGCTGCCGTCGCAGGCGGAGCTCGACGCTGCGGCCGCCGCCTTCGAGCGCGACTGGGGCGGCGTCGATGAAGCCCTCTGCCGTCTCTGCCGCGAGCATCCCGCTCACGACGACCGGCGCGCGGTGACCGCCAAGCTGGCGCTCATCGACCGTGCCTACTCGGCCGGTCTCGAGCGACGGGTCTCACCACCGCCGGGCGAGCAGGCGATTACCGTGATCGCGGACTTCTGCCTCGCCCACGCCAGCGCCATCGACGACCTGGTTGGGCGCATTGCATCCTTGCGGGAGCCGCTGACCACCGAGACCATGGCTGAGATCGTTGAAGTGCACGGCTGCTTCACGAGGCTTCTGCAGGGCGTGGCCACCGACGGCAAGGCCCCGCGCTCGTTTGCCGCCAAGTACCTGCACTTCCACCACCCGGTTGTGCCGATCTATGACAGCTACGCGGCCGACCGGCTCATCAAGCGCGTGCGCTGGGACTCTGGGCAGATTCTGTTCGAGCGCCCGGACGAGGGCGACCCCGACTACTGGGACTTCTGCGTGCGCTTCCTGCGCCTCTACGAGGCCTGCCTACGGGTTGGCCTCGATGTCACCGTGAAGAGCCTCGACACCTGGCTCTGGCAGGTGCCTAAGGCTAAGTAGCTCGCGCCCCAGGGCGGCGCCTCGTCGGGTCCGAGGGCGGAGTGCCTGCAGGTCGCTTGGTTTGAGCTCGCGTTCACGTCATCGAGACCTCCATCGCCCCCGCGGCAGACGCGAGCAGGAGAGCCGGCGACGAGGCGGTTCTTCGCGCGGCGAGTCGCCGCCGCCGCGGAGGACGACCTACTCGCCCGGCCCTGGGCCGCCCGCAAGGCGCGCGAGGTAGGCATCGACCTCGCGGGCGACGACCTCCTCAGGGTAGCCTGCGGGCTCAAGGCGCGCCCGCGTGCGCAGCCCGAGGTTGAAGGCGAACAGGGCGCGCGCTTCGGCCTCCGGGTCGGTCTCCGGCGGCGCCTCCCCGCGGGCGACCATCGCGGCGATCACCGCAGCGAGCTCGGCGCGCACCTCGCGGTCGAAGCGGGAGAGCTCGGCGGCGAGCGTGGGCTCGCGGGCGGCCAGCGCGAGCAGCTCGAGCCAGGCCGCCGCCGGCGCCGGCCCCGAGCGCTCGAGCGCCAGCGCCTCGAGGAGCACGGCGCGCAGCGCCTGCCGCCCCTCGAGCCGCGCGCAGCAGGCGCGCACGTGCGCGAGCGCCCGCCGGGCGGCGAGGCTGACGGCGTAGGCGACGAGCGCCTGCTTGCCGGCGAAGAGCTGGTCGACGGCGTCGCGCGACCAGCCCGCCTCGGCGCAGACGGCGCGCACGGTGGCGCCCTTCATGCCCGCGCGGGCGAGCACCCGCCAGAAGGCCTCGGCGAGCTCGTTGCGGCGCGCCTCGTGGTCGATGATCTTCGGCATCGCAGCGTTCCTTGACCTCACGGCGCCCCGCCGGACCGGCGCGCCTTTGCGTAAGCACTCTATGCCACCGCGGCTGAACGGCCATTCCGTTAATGCTGACCATTGACAGGAGAACCCACGCGGTGACACGATGACCGCACCGAAGGCGTGAGCGCGACGGCGAGGGGTGCGGGGGTTCGCCGGCCGGGCGCGCCGTCATGGGGACGCTGAAGACTGGAGGGTCCATGCTCTGTCGCCGCCGCCGGCTCACGCTCGGCATCTGCCTGCTCGTGCTCACCGCGCTCGCCGCGGGCTTCATCCTCGCCGCCCCTGCCGAGCAGGCCTTGGCTGAGGACGCCGGTGAGGCGCAGCCGACCGTTGTGCGCGAGCTCCCCGAGAGGCGCAGCGAGTACTCGAACACCTACCTGCTCTCGAACGGCCAGTACCGCTGCGTCAGCTACCAGTCGCCGGTGAACTACAAGGCCGAGGACGGCAGCTACCAGCCGATCGACACCTCGCTCGTCCCCGTGCGCGGTCTCGACGTCTACGCGACCACGGCGACGCCGGTCGAGGTGACCCTCGCCGACGAGGCGCCGGGCGTCAGGCCGGTCACCGTCTCGGACGGCGACTGGACCGTCTCGATGAACCTCGTCGGCTGGGCCGAGGACGAGAAGATCGTCGTCGACGACGCTGCCGTCTACACAGACGTCGCGCCCGACACGGACGTCGCCTACACGGTGCTCGGCGACGGCATCAAGGAGGTCATCACCCTGGCCTCGCCGTCGGCGCCGGACAGCTTCACCTACCGGCTTGCGCACCCCGGCCTCGAGCTGCGTCAGGGCGACCAGGGCCAGTGGGCTCTCTACGATCCCGATCGCTCGAAGCCTGTCTTCTACGTCGGCGCCATGAACGCCTGCGACTCCTCCCTCGACGAAGCCGACGAGCCCGCCTGGTGCGCGGGCGCGCAGATGACCGTGACCCCCGGCGAGGACGCGAGCACGATCACCTACGCGGTGCCCCGCGCCTGGCTGAGCGACCCCGCTCGCATCTATCCCGTCAAGATCGACCCCAACCTCGACGTCAGCAACAAGGTCGACACCTACCTCTCTGCGGGCTATCCGGGGACGTCTTTCGGCAGCAGCGCCGACCTGCTCTGCGGCCGCATGAACTCAGACGCCGAGAAGTGCCGCACGCTGGTGCGCTTCGCGGGGCTGGGAACAAACGGGTCTGGCGACATTCCCGCCGGCGCCGACATCACGGGGGCCAGCTTCCGGCTGCGCCAGTACTGGCAGCCCTCGACACACTCGGACAGCGTCTACGTGAGTAGGCTGACCTCCGCTTCGACCTGGAACGAGGCCTCGACCTACAACAGCGCCAACAGCGGCCTCGAGATCCAGAGCACCTGGCCGGTTGAGACGGTGTCCGGGACGGGCGTGTGGATGGTGATCAGCTGCGGCGCCGTCACAGAGAGCTGGTTCCTGAACGGCGGCAACAAGGGCTTCATCGTCTACGAGCCCGACGCCGCTGGTTCCGGCTACTCGCGCAAGTTCCGCTCAAGCGAGTACACGGGCACCAACTACGACCCCAACCTCAACGTCGACTACACCCCCGACGCGGTGGACCCTGTCACCACCACCACGGGCCTGCAGACGAGCGCCACCACCGGCTGGCGCAAGACCGCCCAGAGCGTGACGCTGACCGCGACCGATCCCGACAACGGTACCTGCCCCGGCTCCGGCGTCGCCTCGATCAAGTACCGCATCGACGGCGGCGCGCTGACCACCTACGGCTCAGCCT
>CAYTRM010000100.1:6489-8779 GCA_964440225.1 uncultured Thermoleophilia bacterium
CGCGACCGACGTGGCCACCAACGTCGAAACCACGAGGACCGGCTACGTGAACATCGACGTCACCGCCCCGGTGACCACCGCCACCGGCCTGCAGACGAGCAGCAGCGCCGGCTGGCGCACGACCAGCCAGTCCGTCAGCCTCTCGGCCACCGACGCGACTCCCGGCTCCGGCGTGGCCTCGATCAAGTACCGCATCGACGGCGGCGCGCTGACCACCTACGGCTCAGCCTTCAACGTCAGCGGCGCCGGCCAGCACGTGGTCACCTACTACGCGACCGACGTGGCCACCAACGTCGAAACCACGAGGACCGGCTACGTGAACATCTACAACGGCACCCCCACGGTGACGAGCCCGAACGGAGGCGAGAGCTGGCTGCGCGGCAGCGTGCATACCGTCACCTGGACCGTGCCTCAGTCCCTCAGCATGGTCGGCGGCCACTTCCACGTCGCAGCCGTCGAGAGCGGCGGCGCGGCTCATGCCATCGCTGACAACGTGGCGGTCACCTCGAGCACCTCCTACTCCTGCTCGTGGACCGTCCTCGAAGGCGCGGCCAGCGGCTGGAAGGTGCGCGTCATCTACGACGGTGCCGCGGGCGCGGAGGTCGCGCGCGACTTGAGCAACACCGGCTTCGCGATCGCCGAGTGCGCACCCACGGTGACCGCCCCGAACGGCGGCGAGAACCTCTTCCTGGGGCGCAGCCAGGCGATCACCTGGACCGCGCCGGCGGTGAGCTACGGCCGCTTCAGCGTCGCCGTCGTGAGCAGCGGCGGCACGGTCACGACCTTGAACGACAACGTCGCCGCCACCGGCGCCACCTCCTACAGCTACCCCTGGACGATCGGCCAGGCGGCGGCCGCGGGCTGGAAGGCGCGCATCACCTACTACAACGCCGCCGGCACGCAGATCGCCCTCGATGAGAGCAACGCCGGCTTCGCCGTCCTTCCCGACGCCGACCCGCAGCACACGACCACCGACTTCGGCAGCTGGGACGGCCACAATCTCGGCTGCCAGCTCGACGACGGCAAGCTCACCGTGGGCGTGACCGACCTCTCGGTCAGCTCGCTCGGGCCGGCGGCCGAGGTCAGCCGCAGCTACCTATCGGGGGCGACGACCAGCAGGTTCGCCCCCGGCTGGTTCTTCAGCTTCGAGCAGAAGCTCGATCTCAGTCACGCCGGCGACGCGCTCGGCAAGATCACCTACAACGATGCCGGCAACGTCAGCCACGACTTCTACCGCCCCGGCGCAAGCGGGGCCTGGGTGGCTCCGAACGGCCTCTTCGCGACGCTCACGCAGAACGGCGACGGCAGCTGGAAGCTGCTCTACGACGACCAGAGCTACCTGACCTTCTCAAGCGGCGGCGCGCTGCTCAGCGAGACGGCGAACGACCTGACCACTGAGTACGAGTGGAGCGCGAACGAGCTCGTGATCAGGGCCGCGAACGGCCAAGAGATCGACGTCTCCTTCTCCTCCGGCGTGGTGACCGGCGCCAGCTACGTGACCGACGACGGCACCCGCAGCGTCGCCTACTCGACCAGCTCTCCCTGGCAGGTCACTTTCGACAACGCCACCGACTGTGCTCGCGCCGTCGCCTACGAGTACGACGCGAACGGTCTGCTCAGTCAGATCGAGCAGAAGGACTGGCCGCAGACCGGTGAGAGCGCCGTCCTGCGGATCGCCTACGTAGGCAACCGCGTCACCGAGATCGAGTACCCCGACCGGCGGGCCACTACCGCGGCCCACGCGGTCGTCAAGAGCGACGCCCGGGCGAGCGTCGCCTACGACCTTGCGAACGGCACGGCCACGGTCAGCCGCTACGGCACCGTCGCAGAGGTCGCCGGCCAGGCGGTGCAGGAGAGCGTCTACGCCTGGGCCGACGGCAGCGAAGCGGGCTACGTCGCCGATCAGCAGGTGAGCCTCAGCGAAGGCAGTGGCGCCGAGCAGACGACGACCACCTACGAGTACGCAGGCGACCTGCAGACCGAGCGCGAGGAGACCGAGTGCGACGGCGAGACGGTCTCTCTCTACGAGGCCGAGGTCGACGAGGGCTCCCACGACGTGACCAGCGAGACGATCGCGACCGAGATAAGTGGGCAAGGCGAGCCCACGCAGGCGCAGTCGACTGAGTACCTCTACGACGAGGCGCACCAGGTGATCAGCGAGAGCACGGCGAGCGACGCCGCGAGCGGCAAGCGCACCGAGACGCTCTACAGCTACGACGAGGCCGGCAACGTGATCGAGGAGTGGCAGGAGTACTACGAGAGCGACGAGACGACGACTCCCGAGGTCGTC
>CAYTRM010000101.1:0-1612 GCA_964440225.1 uncultured Thermoleophilia bacterium
CAGCGCCGGCACGCTCTTCTTCGGCACCGTGCCGGGGGTCATTGCCGGGGCGATAGCCGCCGCGTATCGCGTGAGCCAGGGCGGCTCGGGCGCTCTCACGGGAGTCTCGGTGATCGCGATGTCGGTGGCCGTCGGCGCCGCCTGGCGCCGCTGGCGGCACACGGCGGCGCGCGACCCCGGCGGCGTGGAACTCTACATCTTCGGTCTGGTCGTGCACGTGCTGATGCTGGCGCTGATGTTCACGCTGCCCTGGCCGAGCCCGCTGGCGACCCTGGAGCGGATCAGTCTGCCGGTGATCGTCATCTATCCGCTTGCGACCGTCCTCCTCGGCCTCCTGCTCGTGGACGAGCGTCGCCGGCGGCGCTCCGAGGACGCCCTGCGCGAGAGCGAGGAGCGCAGCCGGGCGATCGTCGCGGCCCTCCCCGGCGGACTCGTGCACATCATCGACCGGGACTTCCGCTACGTCTTCAGCGACGGGGAGGGTATGAGGGCGATCGGCCTCACCGACGACATGCTGGCCGGCAAGCGGCTGGACGAGGTCCTCGACGCGGACACCGCCGCCATGATCGAGCGCCGGTACGCCCGCGTTCTGGAGGGCGAGACGGTGCGCTTCGAAGTCGCCTTTGCCGACCACACGTTCCTGGTGACGTCGGCTCCCCTGCGCGGCGCGGATGGGGCGGTCGACCACATCCTGGCGCTCTCCGTCGACATCACCGAGCGGCGGCTGGCGGAGGACGAGGTCCGGCGTCTGAACGCCGAGCTCGAGAGCCGCGTGCGTCTGCGCACCGCCGAGCTCGAGAACGCCAACCGCGACCTGGAGTCGTTCGCCTACTCGGTGGCTCACGATCTGCGCGGACCGCTGCGCGCCGTGGACGGTTTCTCGGCGCTGATCGAGGAGGACGCTGCGGGGAGTCTGAACGCCGAGACCCGTGGTCATCTGGCGCGGGTGCGTACCGCGGTGGCACGCATGTCGACGCTGATCGACGGCCTGCTGCGGCTGTCGCGGCTGTCGCGCTCGGCGATGGACCTCCGCCGCGTCGACCTCTCCGCGATGGCCGCCGAACTGGCCGAGGAGCTTGGGCGTCGGGACGGCGAACGGGAGGTCGTGATCGTGATCGCTCCCGGTCTCACCGTATGGGGTGACGCCACGCTGCTTCGCGGGGCGCTGGCCAACCTCCTCGACAACGCCTGGAAGTTCACCCGGGAGTCGCCGGCGGCGCGCATCGAGGTCGGCTGCGAGCAGCGCGATGGGCAACCGGCCTACTACGTGCGCGACAACGGCGCCGGCTTCGACCCGCGGTACGTGGAGAAGCTCTTCAAGCCGTTCGAGCGTCTGCACGACGAGGCCGAGTTCGAGGGCACCGGCATCGGCCTCGCCAGCGTCGCCCGTGTCGTCGCGCGGCACCACGGCGCCGTCTGGGCCGAGAGCGCCGAGGGCGACGGCGCCGCGTTCTACTTCACGCTGGCGTCCGGCGACGAGTAGGCGGATGCGGGCGCCGCGCCCCGCCGGCGCGGCCTGCGCCTGTGACTCGGCCGGGGGCGACTCGTCCAGGGAGCCCGTCGCCGGCGGCCCTGCTGCCGGCTACCAGTCGAGCAGTCGGCGCTGGCCCTC
>CAYTRM010000101.1:1712-8654 GCA_964440225.1 uncultured Thermoleophilia bacterium
CCGTCGCCGGCGGCCCTGCTGCCGGCTACCAGTCGAGCAGTCGGCGCTGGCCCTCGAGCGCGCGGATCGCCGTGACGTCCTGCGCCGTCTCGACGACGCCTCGGTAGGCGCCGGCCTCGTCGTGCACGGCGAAGTAGCGGATGTGCAGGAACCTGCCGCCGAGCTCGAGCCAGAACTCGGCGGTGCTCTTCTCCCCGGAGCGGAAGGCGTCGAGGATCTGCTGCACCTTGTGCACGCTCGCCGGCGGGTGGCAGTTCTGTACCTTGCGGCCGATCACGGCGGGGCTGCGCGGGAAGATCCGCTCGCCCTCGCTGTAGAAGCGCACGCGGTCGTGCTCGTCGACGTACTGGAAGTCGATGGGGAGCGCGGTGAAGATGAGGTTCAGTTGGTCGAGGCTGAGCTCGCCGGTCTTGACGGTCAGGAGGCCGGCGGGCGAAGCTTGACCGGCCTGCTCTGCCCCCTTTACGGCCGCGCCGGCCGGAGCGCCTGCGGCGCCGGCCTCACCCGCCGCCGGCCACGCCGCCACGTCGGCGATGAAGGCGTAGCCGATCTCGCCCTCGCCGGCGCGGATCGCCGCCCACTCGGCGTCGCCGAGCGTGTCCATCGCCATGGGGTGCAGGACCTTCTCCTCCTTGGTCACCATGTCGTCCGCCATCTTGGCCAGCGCGAGGCTGGTACCTACCGCGAGCGCCGCGTCGTCGGCGGCGATCGTCGCTCTCACCTGCTTGAGCAGGGCGCGGATGTCGTCGTGGATCGCCCACATCACCTTGCTCGGTCCCTCGACGCCGTGCTCCTCGAGGTAGGGGAAGAGCTGGTTCTCCTTGCGCAGGTAGTGCTTGTCGACTTCGGCGAGCCGCTCCACGGTGTCGCTCAGGGTACCCTTGAGGCGCCCCCACGCGGCGCCGTCCGGCGGTTCGCCGATCGCCTCGGCGACCTTGCGCAGCGACGCCGTCACTTGCAGCAGCGCCTGGTTCTCGCGCTGGAAGGTGTGCATGGGGTGCCCGGCCGGCGCCGAGACCGGCTCGTGGCCCTCGAGTGCGTCGGCGAAGACCTGCACGTGCACGTCGCAGAGACGCTTGACCTCGGTGTCGGGCACGCCGTCCTCGATGAGCTTCTGCTCCATGGCGGCGATCTCGGTCGCTTCGACGTCGGCGATCAGCTCCTCGAAGCGTGGCTTGACCTCCTCGACCGACCTGCCGGCGTGGAGGTCCTTGACGATGCCGTGCAGCGCCTCGAGGCGGGCAGGGTCGATGGTCTCGGCGTCGGCGACGTCGGCGACCGGCGGCCGCGCGCCGGTCCGCCTCTCGACCTCGCCGGCGATCGCGTCGGTGAGCTCGTTGAGCGGTACGTTCGCCTGATCGGCCACCGCGTCGAGCGTCGCCATGCGGCCGACGGTGCGGCGCAGGACGGGGTTGGTCAGCTTCTTGAACTCGGGGTGGTAGCCGGCCAGGAAGTCGAGGAGGAAGGGGTACTCCTTGAGCAGAGTGTGGACGGTGGTCTTGGGGGTGATGGTCAGCGCGCGCGGCGTGTCGCTCATACCCAACTCCTGCGGTAGGGATTATCTCTGAGCGGATGGTACCACCAGGTAACGGCGGGCAGTCTTGACGCTGCTCAAGTGCGGTGGCGCGACCGCTTCCGGCGCGCACCGCCGCGCAGTCCCCGGCTCTCTCGGGTCGCCGTTGCGCCGGGCTAAGGTCGCCGTTGCGCCGGGCCGATACTGGGACAAGCGACGGCGCAGCGCGCGGGCCGCGAGAGTGCGCGGGCGGTCGCGCGCCGATGCGCCCGCGAGAGGACGAGGAGGACGACCATGCCAGATGACCCGGCCGGACCGGTGACGCGTACGAGCATCGCCGACGACATCGGCGTCGTCACGATCAGCAAGCCACCGGTGAACCCGCTGAGCGCCGACGTGTGCGACGGCATCCTCGGCGCCTTCGACGAGTTCGAGAGGGCGCGCGCGCGCGCGGTCGTGATCGCGGCGGACCCGGCGGCGAAGATCTGGTCCGCCGGGCACGACATCCGCGAGATCCCGCTCGACGGCCGCGACGCCGTCACCTGGACCACCGGCTTCGAGCAGGTGCTTCGCCGGGTGCGGCGCTGTCCGGCGCCGGTCATCGCGATGCTTCACGGCAGCGTGTGGGGCGCGGCGTGCGACCTTGCAGTGACCTGCGACCTCGCCACCGGCACGCCGCGCACGACGTTCGCGATCACGCCGGTCAAGCTCGGCGTCTCGTACAACACCGGCGGCATGTCCCACTTCCTCGGCGCTCTGCCGCTGCACATCGTCAAGGAGATGGTGTTCACCGGCGACCCGCTGTCCGCGGAGGACGCGTACCGGTTCGGTCTGCTGAACCGCCTGGTCGAGCCCGAGCGGCTCGAGGACGTGACGATGGAGCTGGCGCGGACCATCGCCGGCCGCGCGCCGCTCGCGGTCACGGTGCTGAAGACGGAGCTGCGCGGCCTGACCGCCGGGGCGCCGCTCAGCGCCGACGACTTCGAGGCGATCCAGGCCGTCCGTCAGGCGGCGTTCACCAGCGCCGATCTGCAGGAGGGCGTGCGCTCCTTCTTCGAGAAGCGCCCGCCCGTCTTCAAGGGAGAGTGATGACCGTGGCGATGGGTGAGTTCCCGGCGCTGACCGCCGAGGAGGCGGCCGAGCTGATCCCGGACGGAGCGACTTTGGGGATCGGCGGGTTCACCGACCCCGGTGTGCCGCAGGCGGTGACGCGCGCGCTGGCGCAGCGGGCGCGCGCGCTCCACGAAGCCGGCGAGCCCTTCCAGGTCCGCGTGCTCGCCGGGGCCGAGGCCGGCCCCGCCGGGGATGTGGACCTCACCGAGGCGGACGCGGTCAGCTTCCGCATGCCGTTCCAGTCCGAGGGCGCCTCCCGCGAGGCGATCAACGACGGGCGCATCGAGTTCCACGACGAGCACCTCTCGCACTGCTCGCAGCAGCTGCTCGAGGGCTTCTTCGGCGCCGTCGACATCGCCGTGATCGAGGCCAGTGAGATCACCGACGACGGGCGCGTCTACTTCACGACGGCGATCGGCAACGGACCGACGTTTCTGCGCATGGCCGGCAAGGTCATCATCGAGATCAACCGCCGTCACCCGCGGCGCGTCTGCGAGTTCAGCGACATCCTGCTGCTGCCGCTGCCCCCGCACCGCGACCCCCTGCCGATCCGCCACCCGCTCGACCGCATCGGGCTGCCGTATGCCAATGTGGACCCGGCGAAGGTCATCGCCGTGGTCGAGACCGACGCGCCGAGCACGCGCCCGGCGCCGCGCCCGCCCGACGAGGGCAGCCGCCGGATCGCCGAGCACCTCGTACGCTTCTTCATCGACGAGATCGCCGCCGGCCGCCTGCCCGACGAGTTCCTGCCGCTGCAGAGCGGCGTCGGGAACGTCGGCAACGCGCTGGTCGCGGACCTCGCCGAGCATCCCGACCTGCCGCCGTTCACGATGTACACCGAGGTCTTCCAGGATTCGTGCGTCGACGCGATGCGCGCCGGGCGGCTCACCGGCGCCAGCGCCTGCGCGCTCACGCTCTCGGAGGACAGGCTGCAGGAGGTCTACGACGACCTCGCCTTCTTCGAGCCGCGGATCGTGCTGCGTCCGCAGGAGCTCTCCAACCACCCGACCGTGATCCGCCAGCTCGGCGTGATCGCCACCAACACGGCGATGGAGATCGACATCTACGGGCACGTCAACTCGACGCACGTCTGTGGCACGCAGCTCATGAACGGGCTTGGCGGCGCCGGCGACTTCGAGCGCAACGCGCGCCTCTCGGTGTTCGTCTGTCACTCCACCGCCAAGGGTGGCCGGGTGTCGTCGATCGTCCCCTTCTGCAGCCACGTGGACCACAGCGAGCACTCCACCCACGTGGTGGTGACGGAGCAGGGGCTCGCCGACCTGCGCGGCCTGGGGCCGGCGGAGCGCGCCCGGCGGATCATCGACCGTTGCGCCCACCCGGCCTACCGCGACTACCTGCACGAGTACGTCGAGGGTGCGCGCCAGGGCCACATCCGCCACGATCTGGCGCGCTGCTTCGAGCTGCACCGCAACCTGATCGAGCACGGCGCCATGCTGCCCGATCTCGACCTGAGCCAGTTCTCCGACGGGCCGGCCGGCCGATGAGCGCCGGACCGGCGCGGCCGCAGGTGGCCGCCGCGATCGGGGGCCGGCTGCGCATCGCGGACGACTTCCCCCCCGTCGGCTACGACGCCTGGAGGGCCAAGGCGGAGGCCGACCTCAAGGGAGCGCCGTTCGAGAAGAAACTGGTGGGGCACACGGCCGACGGCATCGCCCTGGAGCCGCTCGCGACAGCCGGCGACTGGCCGTCCGAGGGCGACCCGTCCGGCTTCCCCGGCGCGCCGCCGCTGACCCGGGGCATGACGCCGCTGGGGCGGACGCCGGGCGGCTGGGACATCCGCCAGGAGGTGACGGAGCCGGACCCGGCGGCGGCCGGAGCCGTCGTGCGCGGTGAGATCCGGGAGGGCGCGACCTCCGTCGAGGTGCGGCTCGACGCCGCGGCGCGCGCCGGGCTGGACGCCGACGCGCCCGCCGCGGCGGGCCTGTGCGGCCGCGGCGGGGTCATGGCCTTCACGCTCGGCGACCTGCGGCGGGCGCTCGACGGCGTGCCCTTCGCGAGCGCCCCCGTCTCGCTGGACGCCGGCGCCGCGTACCTGCCGGCGGCGGCGCTCCTGGCCGCGTTGTGGGAGGAGTGCGGCGCCGGGACTCCCGGCTCCGGCGCGCCGCGCGGCGCCTTCAACGCCGACCCGCTGGGCGCGCTGCTTCGCGACGGCGCCCTGCCGGCGCCGCCGGACGAGGCCCTCACGCAGATGGCCGAGCTGGCCTTCTGGACGGCGGCCACGCTGCCCGGGGTCACCGCGGTGCGCGTGTCGACCGCCGTCTACCACGACGCCGGCTCGAGCACGGTGCAGGACCTCGGCTTCGCCCTGGCCACCGCGGTCGAGTACCTGCGCGCTTTGACCGCCGCGGGCCTCACCCTCGAGGCGGCCGCCGCGCAGATCGTCTTTCACGAGACGGTGGGCTGCCGGTTCTTCCAGGCGGTCGCCAAGCTCCGGGCGCTGCGCACGCTGTGGGCGCGTGCCCTGGAGGCGTGTGGCGCCGGCCCCGGGGCGGCCGCCGGCGCCGGTCTCGTCGTCGAGACCAGCCGCCGCGTGATCACCCGGCGTGCCCCATGGGTCAACCTGCTGCGGGGCACCGCCACCTGCTTCGCCGGCGCCGTCGCCGGCGCCGACGCCATCATCACGCTGCCCATGGACGTTGCTCTCGGCCCGGACGACGAGCTCTCACGGCGCCTGGCGCGGAACACGCAGGTGATCCTGCGCGACGAGTGCCGGCTCGGCGCCGTCGTGGACCCGGCCGGCGGGTCGTGGTCGCTGGAGAAGCTCACGGCCGAGATGGCGGAGAAGGCGTGGGGCTTCTTCCGGGAAGTGGAGTCCCGTGGTGGGATGTCCGCGGCGGCCACGAGCGGCTGGGTCGCGGAGCGCATCGGGGAGATGGAACAGGAGAGCGAGCGTGACGTGGCCACGCGCAAGGCCGTGATCACTGGGGTGAGCGCCCACCCAGATGTCTTCGAGGATGGACTGGTGCGTCCGGCCGCGGACCACGCCGCGCTGCGCGCGGCGGCTGCCGCGCGGCTGGCGTCCTGGCGGGCAGACCGCACCGCCGCCGACCCGGCCGCCGCCCTCCGCGACGCCGCCGAGCGCGGCGCGAGCGGCGGCGGCCTGATGGCCGCGGCGGTGTCCGCGGCGCGCGCCGGGGCCACCATCGGAGAGCTCACGGCGGCGCTGTCCCGGCCTGCGGCGGCCGCGACCGGCGGGGCACCGGCAGGCGCCGGCTCCGCCGCACACGGCGCCCGCGTGACGCCGCTCCCCGTGCGTCCCTACGCCGCCGCCTACGAGCAGCTGCGGGACGCGGTCGACGCGTACGCGGACGCGCACGGGGGCGGGCGGCCGAAGGTCTTTCTCGCCCGCCTCGGCGCTCCGGTCGAGTATCTCGCGCGGGCGACCTGGGCGCAGGATTTCTTCGAGGCCGGCGGCTTCGAGCCGGCGAGCTCGGACGGGGCTGTGGAGGCGCAGGCGGCCGCCTGCGCCGCGTCCGGCGCCGGGATCGCCGCCGTCTGCTCGAGCGACGCGCGCTACGCGACCGACGTCGAGGACGTCGTGCCGAGGCTGCGCGCCGCCGGCGTGCGCACCGTCGTCCTCGCCGGGAATCCGGGAGACGCCGAAGCGCGCTACCGCGCCGCCGGCGTCGACCGCTTCATCTTCGTGAAGTGCGACGTGCTGGCGACGCTGCGCGACCTGCTGCGTGAGGAGGGCGTGCTGTGAGCGCCCGGATCCCCGACTTCGCGGAGGTGCCCTGGGACGGCGGTCCGCGCGCCGGCCGTGCCCCCGGGGGCGAAAGCGCCGGCAGCGCGGCGGGCGACGCTCGCGGCTCGGCCGCGGGCGCCGGCAGCGCCGCCGGCCTCGCCGCCTGGCGTGCGGCGGCCGCCGCCGCCGCCGGCCGGCCGCTCGACGACCTCGTTCGGCATACCCCGGAGGGTATCGATGTACGGCCGTTGTACACGGCCGCGGACCTCGACGGTCTCGAGACCCTGCACACGATGCCCGGGATCCCGCCGTACCTGCGCGGCCCTTACGCGACGATGTATGCGGGGCGACCCTGGACCGTACGCCAGTACGCCGGGTTCTCGACCGCGGAGGAGTCGAACGCCTTCTACCGGCGCAACCTGGCGGCGGGGGCGAAGGGTCTCAGCATCGCCTTCGACCTGCCGACGCACCGCGGGTACGACGCCGACGACCCGCGCGTCGTCGCCGACGTCGGCCATGCCGACGTCGGCGACGACGGCCGCGCCGTCGCCGACGCCGGCGTCGCCGGCGCCCTCCTCTGCCGCATCGCCGTCATGCGCACGAGCGTCCC
>CAYTRM010000102.1:0-2244 GCA_964440225.1 uncultured Thermoleophilia bacterium
CCGGTGGAGCTCGGCACTGCTCTCGCCGGCGAGCTGCTCGAACGAGGCGCCGGCGACATCCTGGGCGAGATCCGCTCGTCGTGAGCGACTCGGCCGCGCAGGCACGACGTGGGAGTCGCGGGCCGCTCGCCGGGCGCACGGTCGTCGTGACGCGACCGCGTGAGCAGGCGGCGTCGCTGGTCGAGCCGCTCGAGGAGCTCGGCGCCACCGTGCTCGAGGCGCCGACCATCCGGATCGTGCCGCGACCCTTTGACGACGAGGTCGCGGCCGTCATCGGCGCGCTGCCGGACTACCGGCTCATCGTGTTCACGAGTGCCAACGCGGTGCGCATCTTCGCCGGCTATCTGGAGCGGGCGGCGGCCGGCAGCGCCGCCGCCCGGTCTCCGAACGGCCGGGCCGGGCCGCGGCTCGCCGGCGCCGCCGTGGCCGCCATCGGACCGGCGACGGCCGCCGCGCTCGAGGCGCACGGCGTCTCCTGCGACCTGGTGCCCGACGACTTCATCGCAGAGGGGCTGCTTGAAGCGTTCGAGCGGCGCGGCGTGGCTCCGGCCGGGGCGCGCGTGCTCATCCCGCGCGCCCGGGAGGCGCGCAGCGTCCTCCCCGACACGCTGCGCGCGCGGGGAGCGCTGGTCGACGTGCTCCCCGTGTACGACACACTGGCCGCCGAGCGGCTCGCCGTGCCGGCGGAGCGCATCGAGGCGGCCGACTACATCACCTTCACCTCGAGCAGCACGGCGCGGCAGTTCGTGGCGCTGATGGAAGAGGCCGGGGCCGGCGGACCCGCGGCCGGCGCCGGCGCCTCCGCCGGCCGCCCGCTCGCCGAGCGGCTCTCCGGCGTCCGTCTGTGTTCCATAGGTCCCGTGACGAGCGGGACGCTGCGGGAGCTCGGGCTCGTCGTGGCCGTAGAGGCCCGCGAGTACACCGCCGCCGGTCTGGCCGCGGCGATCGCCGCGACTGCCTGAGCCGATCCTGCCGGCTGCTCCCGCGCGCGTCCGCGGACCCGGCGCCTCAGCTCCTCAGCGGAAGCACTCGGGCGCCGCGCGGACCGCGTGACGGACGATGCGGCGGGTGTTCTCACGCGCGACGTGGGCGCCGTCGTAGAAGGCGCGCGGGCTCCCGCCGAACGACGAGATGTCGACGAGGTCGAGCACGCGGAAGTCGCAGCGCGTCCGCGCATCCCGGAGATACGACGTGAGCACGTCGAGGTGCTTCTGGAAGCCGGCGGCGCGGAACGCGCGGAGCGCCTTCGGCTGGTAGGGCATGATCACGACCAGGGGGATGACGTCGTGGTCGTTGTACAGACGCATCGTCTTCTCGAAGTACTCGCGCGAGCGCTGCGCGTCGAGCGGGCCGTTCCAGCTGTGGTTGGGGAGGAGCCGCCGGATGTACAGGTCCATGTGGCGGCTGAACGCGTACTGCGGCTTCGCGCGCGTGACGTCGTACGCGTTCTCCTCCAGGAACCCGCGCGGCAGGAACCGGCTCGCGACGAGCAGGTCCTTGACGGGCGGCGTGCCGAGGGTCGCCCTCTGCTCCTCGACAAGACCGGCGGGGAAGGCTCGCGAGAGTCTCTCGTCATGGAGCAGCCCGGCGCGCATCTGGTCGTCGTTGAACGTTCGCGTCTGCAGGGCGATCACGCAGCGCAGCCGCTGATCGGGCGCCTTGTCGAAGAGGTAGCGGCTGAAGGCGTATGCGTCCTCCGGGCGAAAGCACTGCACGGCGCAGTTGAAGGCGGACAGCCCGGTGGCCCGGCTGAGATCGGACGGCGCGAAGCGTCTCGCCCGCGACCCGCCGAACACGATGAGCTCGGGCGGCGACGGCAGGGCGTCGATGAGGTCGGCCTTGAAGCTCTTGTCGTACCCGACGCGCCGGTAGCTGGTGAGCTCCGACGCCGGGAGCGAGGTCGCCGCCGGCGTCGCCGACGCACGTCCGCCGGACGTCGCCGCGGCCTCCGCGTCCGCCGCCGGAGCGACGCCGCCGCACCCCGGCGCGGCGAGCAGGACGGCCGTCAGGAACGCGATCACGATCACAGGCGCTGTCGCCATCGTCTGCAGCCGGCTCACAGGCCTCCTTCGGGGATGCGCGGGCTGGAGGCGCGATTCTATCCTCTTCGGGACCCGGCTCCGCGGTGGCGTCCGGGTCGTGCCGGACGGCGCGACTGTTGCGCCGGAGGGCGCTTCGTCGTAGGTTCGGGGGCATGACTCGCCCGATCTGCTTCTTCAGCGACTACGGCTACACCGACGACTT
>CAYTRM010000102.1:2344-8624 GCA_964440225.1 uncultured Thermoleophilia bacterium
GGGGCATGACTCGCCCGATCTGCTTCTTCAGCGACTACGGCTACACCGACGACTTCGTCGGCACCTGTCGCGCCGTCATCGCCCGCGTGGCGCCGGACGTTCGCGTCATCGACGTCACACACGGATTGCCGGAGCGCGATGTGCTTGCCGGCGCCGTCGTGCTGCGCAACACCCTGCCGTACATGCCGGACAAGGCGGTCATCCTCGCGGTCGTCGACCCCGGGGTCGGTGGCCCGCGCCGTCCGGTCGCCCTGCGCAGCGCCGGCGACAGGCTGTTCGTGGGGCCGGACAACGGCCTGTTGATGCAGGCCGTCGACGCCGACGGCGGCGCCGTCGAGGCGCGCGCCCTGACCAACGACGAGCTCTGGCTCAGCCCGCTCTCGGCGACCTTTCACGGCCGCGACATCTTCGCCCCGGTCGCGGCGCGCTTGGCCACGGGGCTGACGCTCGAGACCGTCGGCGCCGTCGCCGATCCCGAGGCGCTCGACCGCATCGACGTTCCCGAGCCCCAGCGTCATCGCGACGGGCTCACCGCCATCGCCGTGCTCGTCGACCGCTTCGGCAACGTGGCTCTCAACCTGCGCGCCCGCGACCTCGAGAAGGCCAAGCTCACCGGCGCCGTCGAGCTGGTCACCGGCGGCGAGCGGTATCTCGCCCGCGTCGCGCGCACGTTCGCCTCGGTGCGCCCCAGCGACATCGTCGTCCTCATCGACAGCTACGGCCAGGCGTCGGTGGCCGTGAACGCCGGTTCCGCGGCCGGGGTGCTCGGCCTCGACGCCGGCGACGAGGTGCGGCTGCGGCGCCGCAGCTGACCGCGGGCGCGGCTTCGCCGGTCGACCCCCGAGCGCGCCCCCGCCGCAGGCCGGAGCCGCCCGACGGGGGCCGTGTTGCGCGTCACGCGCCGATTCGCTATAGTTCCCCTTCGCGCGTCCACGCCGGGCGTGCATCCTGCTACCGAACGAGTGAGCGCATGAAGACTTACGTCGCCAAGCCTTCCACGATCGAGAAGAAGTGGTACGTCGTCGACGCCAAGGGTCACACCCTGGGCCGCCTCGCGACCGTCGTCGCCGACTGCCTGCGCGGTAAGCGCAAGGCCATCTACACGCCCACCATCGACACCGGCGATTTCGTCGTCATCATCAACGCCGAGCAGATCGTCGTGACGGGCAACAAGCCCGAGCAGAAGATGTACTACCACCACTCGGGCTATCCCGGCGGCATCAAGAGCGAGTCTTACGCCTCGCTCCAGGCTCGCCGCCCCGAGGAGATCATCCGTCACGCGGTGCGTGGCATGCTCCCTCACACCAAGCTCGGGCGCGCCCAGATCCGCAAGCTCAAGATCTACGCCGGAGCGGAGCACCCCCACGAGGCGCAGAACCCCGAAGCGCTCGAGATCAAGGAGTAAGGCGTGGCTGATGCAGTGACCTACCGCGCGACCGGGAAGCGCAAGACGAGTGTCGCCCGCGTGATCCTCACCCCGGGCGTGGGCAAGGTGGCCATCAACGGCCGCGAGATCGACACCTACTTCGGGCGCAAGGTCCTCGAGACCATCGCCCTTATGCCTTTCGAGACCACGCGCACGAGCGGCAAGTTCGACGTGGCCGCCAACGTGTACGGCGGCGGCATCTCCGCGCAGGCGGGCGCCGTGCGTCACGGCATCGCCCGCGCGCTGTGCGAGGCCGACGAGAGCCTGCGCACCCCGCTGAAGCGGGCCGGGTTCCTGACGCGCGACGACCGCCAGGTCGAGCGCAAGAAGGCCGGCTTCCACAAGGCGCGCAAGCGGCCGCAGTTCAGCAAGCGCTAAAGCGTTCACCGCCACACCAGCGAATCCGACGGGCTGCCTTACGGCGGCCCGTCGTCGTTGTGCTCTCCGTCACCCGTGGGCGTCTTCCCGTTGCACCGTCGTTGTGGTGTGAAATGATGCCCGCGTCTGCATGGGCGCATCGAGTGTGGCGCGAGAGGGGGCGGTATGGCCAAGGTGGCGATCATCGGCGCCGGGTTTGCGGGGCAGACGGCGGCTCTGTATCTCGGGGACGCGCTCGGGTCGGAGCACGAGATCACCGTGATCAACCGGCTCAAGGACTTCTCCTACGTCCCGTCCTGGGTCTGGGTGGGCATCGGGCACATGCCGGTGGAGAAGACGCTCTTCCCGCTCGAGCCCGTCTACCGCAAGTTCGGTGTGCGGTTCGTCCACGGCAGGGCCACCGCGGTGCGCGTGGACGAGCGCGTGGTGGTCGTGGAGCGCGCCGCCGGCGGCGAGACTCTGGTGGACTACGACCACCTGATCGTCGCCACCGGGCCGAAGCTGGACTTCGAAGGGACGGAGGGGCTGGGGCCGGAAGCGGGCTACAGCCAGTCCATCTGTACGGCGCCGCACGCGGTGCGGGCGCGCGACGCCTACCTCGAAGAGGTCGCGCGCCTCGAGAAGGGCGAGCGGCGCCGCTTCGTCATCGGCACCGGACACCCGGGGGCGACGTGCCAGGGGGCTGCGTTCGAATACATCACCAACGTGCACAAGGACCTGGTGCGTCGCGGCATCCGCGACAAGGCCGACCTGCTCTGGCTCTCCAACGAGCAGGCGCTCGGCGACTTCGGCGTACGCGGCGTCGCCGTGCGTCGCAAGGGCAGAGTCCTCACGAGCGAGGAGTTCATCGGCGCCGTCTTCAGGGAGTACGGCATCCGCTCGCAGGTCCGCACGGGGGTGCTGGGCCTCACCGAGGGCACGATCGCCTGGGAGGATTTCGAGGGCGAGCAGGGAGAGACCGGGTTCGACTTCAGCATGCTCATCCCGCGGTTCCTGGGGCAGCCGCTCGCGTTCATCGGCAAGGACGGCGAGGACGTCTCGGCCGACATCCTCGCCCCGAACGGCCTGGTCAAGGTCGACGCGACGTACGGGCTGCCGTACGACGAACTGACGCGGCAGCCCGGCGCCTGGCCGCGCGTCTACCGGAGCCCGGCCCACCCGGAGATCTTCGCCGCCGGCATCGCCTTCGCGCCGCCGGGGCCCATCTCCGTCCCGCACACGACGCCGAACGGCACGGCGATTGCCGCGGCGCCGCCGCGCACGGGCATGGTCTCGGCCATCATCGGCCGTGTCGTCGCCCTCAACGTCATCGACCTGGTCAAGACGGGCGCGATGACTCACGGCGAGCGCATGACCGAGATGTACGCCGCCTGTATCGCCTCCATGGGCGACTCGCTGTGGGACGGCTCGGCGGCGGTCATCATGATCTACCCCGTGGTCCCAGACTACGAGCGGTACCCGAACGACGAGGGGCGCGACCTGTTCGTGACGCACATGGAGATGGGTCTGGCCGGCGCCTGGATGAAGCGCATGATCCAGACCACCTTCATGCACAAGCTCCGCGGCCGCGCCGGCTGGCGGTTCATCCCGGAGTGAGAGGGGTCGGCATGGAGATCACCGAGAAGGACCGCCGTCGCATGAACAACAAGCTCCTGCAGTTCTGGCGCTTCATCGTGCTCAACCTCAAGATCCTGAAGGGCGTGGACGCCGCCAAGCGATCCTGAGGGCGCGGGCGGGGACTCTTCGCCCGCCGGTTTGCCACCGTGCGCGGGCGCGCGTAGCATGGCCTGAGCACCGGCGCGGACGCGCCACACCCCACTGGAGATCGGAGTCTGGTCGCGGCATGGGCACCTATTTCGGAACCGACGGCATCCGCGGCGCGGCCGGCGCACTGCTGACCCCCGAGTTCGCCGTGCAGGTGGGGCGGGCCGCCGCCGTGGTGCTGGCCAGGCACGCCGGCCCGCATCCGCTCTTTGTGATCGGCCGCGATACGCGGCTCTCGGGGCCGATGCTCGAGGCGGCGCTCACCGCCGGCCTCACGAGCGGCGGCGCGCGCGTCGAGAGCGCCGGCGTGATCCCGACGCCGGGGCTCGCCGCGCTGGTCTCCCAGCGCGACGCCGACGCCGGCGTCGTCATCAGCGCCTCGCACAACCCCTTCGCCGACAACGGCATCAAGTTCTTCTCGAGCACCGGCGTCAAGCTGAGCGACGAGGAGGAGGCCGAGATCGAGGCGCACATCGCCCGCCACGACCTGCAGTCGCTGGCCGGCGACGCCTTCGGCTCGGCCAGCGTCCTCGAAGGCGCCGTCGAGGGCTACGTCTGGGACGTGGTCAAGCGCATCCCGCTCGACCTCAGCGGCATGAGGATCGCTCTCGACTGCGCCAACGGCGCGATGCACCGGGCGGCGCCGCTGGCGCTCGCGGAGTCGGGCGCCGACGTCGCCGTGCTGTTCGACGCGCCCGACGGCGTCAACATCAACGCCGGCTGCGGCAGCACGCACATGGATGCCTTGCGCGAGACCGTCGCGGCCGACGGCTTCGACCTCGGTCTCGCCTTCGACGGCGACGGCGACCGGGTGCTCGCCGTCGATGCGACCGGCGAGCTGGTCGACGGCGACTTCATCATCGCCATCCTCGCGCGACACCTGAAGGCCCAGGGCAGGCTCCGCTCCGACACCGTGGTCACCACCGTGATGACCAACCTCGGCTTCCACCTCGCGATGCAGCGCGAGGGCATCGACGTGGTCGTGACCCCGGTGGGCGACCGCTACGTCGTCGCCGAGATGCTGAAGGGCGACTACCTGCTCGGCGGAGAGCAGTCCGGCCACATCATCAACCGCGACGTGAGCACGACCGGCGACGGGCTCGCGACGGCGCTCCTCCTCCTCCAGGCGCTGCGCGAGATGGACGCGCCCCTGGCCGAGGCCGCGCGGGTCATGACGCGCCTGCCGCAGAAGCTCGTGAACGTGCGCGTGCGCGACATCGCGGCGCTCGAGGGGGCGGCGGCCGTGTGGTCGGCGGTCGATAAGGAGACCCGCCGTCTGGACGGCAGCGGCCGCGTGCTCGTGCGGCCGTCGGGCACCGAGCCGCTGGTGCGGGTGATGGCCGAGGCGCCCACCAACGACGACGTCGAGGGCGCCTGCGCGCGTATCGCACGCGTGGTCGAGGAGCAGCTCGCGTAGCGGTCCGCAGGCCGGCGCCGGGCGTGCGGGAGCCCCGCGCACGGCGACGGGGTAGAATGACCGTCACATACGCAGACCGGCGGCGCGGACACCCGTCAGCAACCTGAGCGCCTGGCCCGCGCGGAGCCCCCGAAGGGGCCGCCCCGCGTGGGTGACGAGGTGGAGGTTCATCGAAAGACTCGGCGGATGCCTCCCGGCCCGGCACGGTCGATATCGAGTCGTCAAAACCCGTCGGCGACGGCGGAACAACGCGGCCCGAACGTGCCGTCCGCAGCCTGCTCCTCTGCGCCCTGACCCAACGAAGGGAGCACGCATGTGCGGCATCGTAGGCTACGCCGGCGGCCGCGCCGGCAAGCCGATCATCCTCGACGGGCTCAAGCGTCTGGAGTACCGCGGCTACGACTCGGCGGGACTCGCGCTACTCGAGCCCGGAGGCATCGAGGTGGTGCGGGCGGTCGGCAACCTCGACGCGCTGTTCGCCGCCGCCGGCGCCAACGGCTCGAGCGCCACCGTCGGTCTCGGACACACCCGCTGGGCCACGCACGGCCGCCCGAACGAGGCGAACGCCCATCCGCACGTCGACTGCAGCGGCCGAATCTCCATCGTGCTCAACGGCATCATCGAGAACTACAAGGACCTGCGTGGCCGGCTCACGGAGCGCGGCCACACCTTCACCAGCGAGACGGACGCGGAGGTCGTGACTCACCTCATCGAGGAGCACGCCGGCGAGGGGCTCACGGCGGCCGTGCGCGCCACGCTGCCCGAGCTCGACGGTCACTACGCCTTCTGTGCCATCTCCGCCGACGAGCCGGACGTCGTGGTCGGCACGCGTCACGAGTGCCCCCTGGTCGTCGGGGTCGGCGACGGCGAGATGTTCTTCGCGTCGGCGATACCGGCTTTTCTCGCGTACACGCGGCGGGTCGTCGTGCTCGAGGACGGCGACGTCGTCACCCTCCGCGCCGGCGGCGCGGAGTACACCGACGTCTCCGGCGCTCCCATCGTGCGCGAGGAGATCGAGTTCCCCGGCGACGACGCCGCCGCCGAGAAGGGCGGCTACGAGACCTTCATGCTGAAGGAGATCCACGAGCAGCCGGCGGCGCTCCGCGACACGCTTGCCGGCCGGCTCTGCGAGGACGGCTGCGTCGACCTCTCCGAGGTGGGGATGGGCGACGAGTTCCTGCGCCGCTTGCGGCGCATCTTCATCGTCGCCTGCGGCACCAGCTTCCACGCGGGCCTCATCGTGAGCTACGCGATCGAGCAGCTGGCCCGCGTCCCGGTGCAGATCGACGTCGCCA
>CAYTRM010000103.1:0-1226 GCA_964440225.1 uncultured Thermoleophilia bacterium
AGGGTCTCGCGGTCGACCGTCACGCCGCGCAGCAGATGGGTGACCATGCCGAACACCTCGTCGGCGATGACGAGCTCCTCGAGCGACATCTGCTGCACGCTGTCGAGGAGGCCGGCGCCGAAGAGAAAGTCCGCGCCGGCCGCCATCTCGAGCACCATGCCGAGCGTGTTCTCGTAGGCGGCTTGAGCTTCGGGCTGCTTCGCCTTGGTGCCGCCCCAGCCGAGGCCGGCGGGCAGTCCGTAGAACGCGGCCATCTGCGCCTGCGCGGCGCGCAGGAGCAAGGCCTCGGGGACGTTGGCGAAGTAGGCGCCGGTGCGCATGAAGAGCGACGTTGGGCCGCCGGCATGGACGATCTTCGCGCCGGGGCAGGTGAGCTGCACCGCGGTGATCGCCGCCAGGATCTCGGTGTTGTTGACGACGGCGACGCCGGCCGGAGTGACCGGCGCCGTGGCGCCGAGGATCGGCATCGGGTAGAGCAGCATCGGGATGCCCGCCTCGGCCAGCTCGAAGGCGAGCTCCATGCCGAAGCGCTCCTGGTGCAGCGGGCTGACCGTGCAGAGGATGACCGAGAAGGACGGGCGGGCCTTGAGCTGCGCCGCCCCGCCCGCGACCGCCTCCGCCATGCGGATGAGCGGCCGGGCTTCGGCCGCATCCTTGATGCTGACGACGACGCTGTGCTTGCGCGAGGCGCGCACGCAGGCGTCGAACTCGTGCAGCACGCGTGACTCCTCGGGCGTGTCCTGGGCCGAGACGAGCGCTGAGGTGGCCGAGAGGTTGGGCAGACCGTCGACGACGCGGGCCGCGTCGTACACGTCCTGCTTGACGCTCGGCCGCACCGTTCCGTCGGCCTCGCGCACGAAGGTGGCGCAGCCGTCGGAGCAGAGGTAGGCGTGCTCCCCGTCGATGGGCAGGTCGAACTCGGGGGTGCGCCCGCCGAGGGTGAATCCGGCGGGGAGCGTGGCGAGCGCCTCGTCGACCGCGCTCGCCGGGATGCGGGCGACGGTCGTCTCCCGGTCCACCGTCGCCCCGTGGGTCTCGAGCACGTCGAGCGCGCGCTGCGAGTGGAACATGACGCCGGTCTCGGCGAGCACGTCGAGCGAGGCCTCGTGGATGCGCTCCACGTCGGCCGTCTCCAGGATCCGGAGCGGCCGCCTGGGCCCGACGTAGCGTCCGTCGGCGTGGCTGGTCATGAGTCTCCTTTCGAGACGCCCGAGACGCCCGAGACG
>CAYTRM010000103.1:1326-8448 GCA_964440225.1 uncultured Thermoleophilia bacterium
CGTCGGCGTGGCTGGTCATGAGTCTCCTTTCGAGACGCCCGAGACGCCCGAGACGGCCGCGGGCGCCGCCTCGCCACGGCCGGTGTACTCCACGGCGACGAACGGCGAGGTGACGGCGCGCACGAGCGCGTCGTAGTCGACCGCGAACTCCACCTCGTCGCCGGGCCGCAGCGGCTCGGGCGTGATCAGCACGCTCACGTCGCTGGTGGCGCCGGCGAGGTACGCGCCCGGCAGCAGCGGCCGGAGCCCTTGCGGCTCCATGTCGCGCCTGCCCACAGCGAGCATCGCGTACCACGCGTCGTCGGCGGGAAGCTCGACTTCCGGCACGTGACCGAAAGCGTCGAGACCGCCGGGGCACGACGGCGCCGGCGGCTTGCGGTAACACTCGAGCACGGCGGCCGTGAGCACGGGGTCGGTGCGCTCGAGGCCGGCGATGCCGGCGCCGCTGACGAAGTCGTAGCCGTAGATGGGCCCGCCGCCCGAGCGAAGCTCGGTCGCGAATCGCGGCGCGTACCCGTCAAGATGCTGGACGGCACAGGTGCCGCCGAGGCTGAGGAGCGGCTCGGTCGCGCAGGATCCGGCGCAGCCCGCGAGGACGTCCTCGGCTTGCCGGAAGAGCTCCTGCGACGGCAGCTGCCCCGAGAGGCAGGCGAAGTTCACGCTGATGCCCGCCAGATCGACGCCGGGCAGGACGGCCAGCTCGGCCGCGACCGCCGGGGCGGCGTCCGGGAGGACGCCCTCGCGGCGGTCGCCCAGGTCGACGGTGAGGAGGATCTGGATGGCGGCGCCGGGAGCGTGCTCTCCAAGCGCGCGGGCGGCGCCCGGGTCGCTGAGCAGCACCCGATCGGCGACCTGCGCCACTGCGTGGAGCTCGTCCGGCTGCGGCGCCCGGATGAGTGTCAGCGGTCCGAGCGAGTGAGCGGCGAGCCGCACCAGCGAGGGCAGGCGGCTGTCGGCGAGGCCGGCGCAGCCGGCCTCGAGCATCGCCCGCCCGACCAGGGGCTCGCCGTCGACGCACTTGGTCACGCCGACGAGCGAGATGCCGCGGTCGCGGAGGCCGGCGGCGAGCCGCCGGCCCGCCTCGTGAACGGCGGCGAGATCGAGGGTCAGTCGGGGGAGGGCCGGCATCGGTTCAGCCGTCCTTCCGGGGCGACTCGGCCTCGGGTATCGGTAGCGAAGGGATCATCAACCTGCTCCACCTCGTCGGGGGTCATGCTCGCCGGCCCGCTCCGGGATCCTGCGACCAGGGGATGGGACGAGTCGAGGATGCCGCGGTCGTCACGAGTGACAGGCCGGCGTGGCGGGACTGAGGATAGCGCGTCGACCACGGCCGCCACGGCAGCGCGGGGCGCCGGGATCGGATGCGCGTCGGGGAAGAGGGTATTAGAAGTCGTGCACCTTGCCGCCCGAGAAGGCGGTGCGACGATGATCGTGAGGGCTTGCGTCTACCACTCGGTTCACGTAGCTCCCGTAGCCGGTGGGACAAAGCGGGCGCAGTATACTTTGCCGACCGGGGATCCGACAACCAGGGGGGCATCATGCCGGCGACCGATCCACTGCTCACCGTCGAGGCCGGACGCCTCCGCTTCGACGACGTCGATCTGGTGGCGCTCGCGGAGCAGCACGAGACCCCCTTCTTCCTCTTCAGCGAGCGCCGGCTCCGCGCCAATGTGAGGGGTCTCGTCGACGCGTTCCGGGCGCGGCACGCGGCGACCGAGGTCTTCTTCGCCAGCAAGGCCTGCTCCAATCGCTGGTTTCTCAACGTCGTTCGCGACGAGGGCGCCGGCGTCGAGGTCAACGCCGGCGGCGAGCTGGAGAAGGCGCTTGCGGCAGGGTTCGAGCCGCGGCGGATCGTCTTCAACGGGGTCGCCAAGACCAGGGTCGAGATCGAACGCGCAGTCGCCTGCGGCGTGCGCGCCCTCATGGTCGATTCCATCTACGAACTGCGCCGCATCGCCGAGGTCGCCGCCGCGCTCGGGCGGGTCGCTCCGGTTGCTCCGCGCATCGACGTGCACGTCTCCACGCTCACGCATCCGGGCCTCGAGACGGCCCACGGCGGCAAGGCAGGCATCGACCGAGACGACGCCGTGGCCGCGTTCCGCCTGGCCGCCGACGACCCCGGGCTCGAGCCGGCGGGCATGCACCTGCACGTCGGCTCGCAGATCACCAGCGTCGAGCCGTACCGGGAAGCCGTCGCCGCGGCACTGGACATCATCGCCGCCGTCGAGGCGGCCGCCGGCGTGCGTCTGCGCTTTCTCAACGCCGGCGGCGGCTTCGCCGTGCCCTACCGCGAGGCGCCGGTGACGTGCCACCCGAGCGACTACTTCTGTTCGCAGCTCACGGCCGCGGACTACGCGGCGGCCATCGGCGGCGAACTCGAGGCGCGGCGCCCCGATCTCGCGCTCTTCCTGGAGCCGGGGCGGTCGGTCGCGGCGACCACGGCCGTCGTGGTCGCCCGCGTCGAGAACGAGAAGACGAAGGGCCGTCGCGACGGCGCCGGCCGGCGGATGGGGGACGAGCGCTGGCTCACGGTCGACGCCGGGTTCAACACGCTGCTCGAGCACACCAACTACCACTGGTACTACCGCACGATCGTCGCGTCGCGAGCCGGTGAGGAGCCCACCGCCGAGTTCCGGCTCGCCGGCCCGCTCTGCGACGGCGGCGACGTCTTCGCCGGCGACGGCGACTCCCCGTACCGGCTCTTCCCCCCGGCGACGACCGTGGGTGACGTTGTGGCCTTCCTCGACACGGGCGCGTACGCCCTCGAGATGATGAACCCGTACAACGCGCGTCCGAGGGCGGCGGCTTTCGCCGCCACCCAGGACGGAGCGGTGGTGCAGATCCGCCGCCGCGAGACAGACGCCGACATGTCGGCGCACGACGCGGCGCCCGGGTTCGACTGATCCGTCGCCCGCCGCGGCTGGCCGCGGCCGAGCCACCATCGCTCGGCCGCGGCCGGCCTTACCTCGGAGCCGCTCCGCCGGGTCTCACCGGCGACCGGCGTCGCGCGTGCGGGTCCGCCGACGTGGCGCCGGCGCCGATCAGTCGGCGCTCAGACGACCCACTCCGGTCGCGCCTTCGCGAACCTGTAGCGCGTCGATGATGTCCCAAGCTTCCAGAACACGCGCCGGTAGTTGGTGCTGTGCGCATCGATGACCTTCTGCCCGGCGCTGTTCGCGCCGGCCACGACGGCGACGTGGTCCCAGAAGCCGTCCCCCGTCCAGTCGTAGTAGACGAAGTCTCCGCGAGCCAGCCGGCTGATCGAGGTCGCCCAGTCGGTGCGGCGGCCGTTCCAGAAGGAGATCTGCTTCGTCACGTTGATCCAGCTCAGACTGTAGGCGTCGTCCCCCGGCGAGGAGGTGCCACGCTTGTTGTACCACCAGCCGGTGTCCCAGACGCCGGGCTTCTGTGGCATCTTGCCGGCGTTGGCGCACTGCGAGGCGAAGTTCGCGCAGTCGGCGCCGAAGCCGACGTAGGTGGGGTTGTACGACAGCGCGTACTTGTCGGCGTAGGCTTGAGCCGCGGCTCGGTCGTACTTGACGATGGCCCTGTAGCGCCGCCCCGCCGCGGTGCGGGTGACGCCGCCTGCGCTCGGCAGGCGAACCGAAGCCGACGCGCGCTCGAGCGCGCGTCCGGCGCGCCGCACCCGCGCGGCGGGCGCGCCGGCGGCCTCGAGGTAGTTGGGCCGCAGCACGTCGCTGTAGGCGTCGGCGACGACGACCCAGGATCCGCCGGAGAGCTCGAGGCTGACGGTGTGGTCGATCCCGCTGGCCTCCTCGTCGACGGCGCCCGACACCGCGCGCCACGTGGTGGTCGTGATGGCGTGGGCCGCGACCGTGGCCGACGCTCCGTCCGCCGCCGTTGTGACGCCGAGCACCTCGACGTCGCAGTCGACCGACTCGATCGCGTGACGAAGCTGCCGGGCGCGCCGGGCGGCGCCACGAGCGATGAGCGCCTCGGTATCGGCCAGGCCGCTCCCGCGAGGCAGCCAGTCGGCCAGCGCCGCTCCCGGGTCGGCGGCGGTGACGGCGGTCGCGCGGGCTTGCAGGTAGGCGGTCGCGGCGGCTGCGGGCCCGGAAGGCGGATCATCGCCGCCGGTCGTTCCGCCGCTCGCGGCCGCCGCGGGTGTGGCCGCCGCGGCGCAGGCGGCGACGACCAGCCCCACCGCCGTCCAGAGTACGCGGTTTCGTCGTTTCATGAGGACCCCTTTCTCGAGGGTTATGGGCTCGTGGCGATGGCGACGATGAGCCATCCCCCCACGCCCGTGTCGACCCTCCCCAGGGTGAAGAACAGTGTGGCGATGCCGTCAGGCAGCGGGCAGCCACGGCCCGCGCGCACGCGCACGCGAGCGAGCAGAACGAGTGCGCGCGCGTCCGGAGCCGCGTGGACGCGCGCCGAGCGGAAGCGGAAGACGCGAAGTGATTCGAGTTCCCTCCGCGTGAGCAGGTCCGGGCGGGAACAGAGCATCCCCGCCCGGGCGAACTGACCGCGGTCCACGAGGCGGCAGTAGAGCTCGACCGTCCGGACGGCCTCGAGACGCTCGGCGGCGCTCACGGGGCTCGCCGCCGGCGAAGGGCCGGGCGGCGCGGAGGCGAGGTGCGTGTCGGAGGGCACGACGCGAGGCGCCTGCGCCTTGTCGTCGCCGCAGGCCGACAGCAGCACCGCGAGGACGGTGGCCGCCGCGGCCGCCAGGGCGATGACGAGGAGGATGCGGTGTCCGGTGATGAGCATGGGAGCATCGTGCGCCTCGCGTCCCGTGAGCCTCAAGGGTGACGGGCGGCCGCCGAAGGTGACGTTGCCCTCCGCCCCCGGTGACGTTGGCGGCGCAGGAGCCCTTCACTGTGACGCGGGGGCGCGCCCGTGCGAGAATGCCCGGCGCATGGCCGACTCGACCGACACCGCACCCGGAGCGCCGCTTCCGCCCCCACCGGACGGCCTCGGCGCCCGCGTGCGGCGGGATCTGCGCATCGGCCTCGTCTCCGGCCTGCAGACGTTCTGGGACCTCGGCAAGGTCATGATCCCGGCCTACGGCATCACACTCGTGCTCGAGTACCTCGGCGTCATCGGCCGGCTGGCCGCGGCCGCCCGGCCGGTCATGCAGGCGCTGGGTCTGCCGGGGGACGCAGCCGTCCCACTGGTCGTCGGCTACCTGCTCAACATCTACGCGGCCGTCGGGTCGATGCAGGCGCTCGACCTCGACGCCCGGCAGATCACCGTGCTGGCGATCGCGATCCTCATCGGGCACAACCTCGTGGTCGAGGGCGCCGTGCTGCACAAGGCCGGGATGAACGGGTTCGCCTTCGGAGCCCTGCGCATCGTCGCCGGGCTCGCCGCCGCCGCCACGGCCAATCTGCTGATGGGCTGGCTCTGACCATGACCGACCTGCTGCACACCTTCCTCGCCGGCTCGGCCGACCTGCTGCTGCGCGTCTTTCTCATCGTGGTGCCGATCATGGTGGTCCTCGAGGTCTTCGAAGGGACGCGCATGTTCCGCGCGGTGGTCCGCGCCTGGGCGCGCATCGTGAGGCACGTCGGCCTCGACGAGCGGTCGGCGGCGCCCACGCTCATCGGCTTCCTCTTCGGTCTGGCCTACGGCGGCGGGGTGATCGTGCGGGACGTGCGCCGGCACGATATCGGCCGCCGTCAGGTCTTCATCATGAGCACCTTCCTCAGCATGGTGCACGCGGTCGTCGAGGACTCGCTGATCTTCATCGCGCTCGGCGCCGGCGTCTTCTGGATCGTCGGCTACCGCATCGTCTGGGCGGCGGTCGTCACGCTGGCCCTGACGGCCGTCGCCGGCCTGCTGGTGCGCCGGTACCGGATCTGACTTGGAGCGGGGTGTTGACAGTCCGTGTCCGGATTCCGTAATCTCGACTGGAATTATCGGGTATCTGACGTGCGGAGGAGCGCTTCGGTGTGAACATCTCGATGAAGAGCAGATACGCGGTGCGCGCGCTGGTCGAACTGGCTCGCATCGAGCAGTCGCGGCCCGGCAAGCCGGTCCGGCTCGGTGACATCGCCGACCGCCGGGACATGCCGCTCCAGTTCCTCGAGCAGGTGTTCGCCGCCCTGCGGCGCGCCGGCGTCGTGCGCAGCCGGCGCGGGGCCGCCGGCGGGTACACCCTCGCCCGGTCCGCCGACGACGTCACCGTGCTCCAGGTGGTCGCGGCGCTCGACGGCGTGCCGTCGCCGGCGGAGTGCACGCAGGGTCGCTGCGACCAGGTCGACACCTGCGGGGCCTCGACGGTGTGGATCGAGGCGCAGCAGGCGCTCGAGCAGGTGCTCGACGGCACGTCGATCGGCGATCTGTTCCGGCGTGAGGACGCGCTGTGCGGCGCCGCGCCCATGTACCACATCTGACGACACCGGCGCGGCCCGCTGCACGCGGCTCGCGGCGCGACGGCAAGGAGACGGCATGAAGAGAGCAGTGAGCATCACCGAGCTCGTCGGGCGCACGCCGCTGCTGCGGCTCAACCGGATCTCGGACGAGACCGGCGCCGAGGTCCTCGGCAAGCTCGAGTCGCTCAATCCCGGCGGGAGCGTCAAGGACCGTATCGGTGTGGCCATGGTGGACGAGGCCGAGCGGGCCGGGATCATCACGCCCGGTCGCACCACCATCATCGAGCCGACCAGCGGCAACACGGGCGTCGCCCTGGCGATGGTCGCCGCCGCCCGGGGGTACGACCTGGTGCTCACGATGCCCGACACGATGAGCGTCGAGCGGCGCGCGCTGCTCAAGGCGTACGGCGCCCGCCTCGTCCTCACGCCCGGATCGGAGGGCATGAGCGGCGCCGTCGGCCGCGCCGTGGAGCTCGCGGCGCAGAGCGACGACGCGTTCGTCCCGCAGCAGTTCGAGAACCCGGCGAACCCCGAGGCCCACCGCAGCACCACGGCGGAGGAGATCTGGGTCGACACCGGCGGCGAGGTCGACGCCTTCGTCGCCGGCGTGGGCACCGGCGGCACGATCACCGGCGTCGGCCGCATGCTGAAGGAGAAGCGGCCGGGTGTCCTCATCGTCGCCGTCGAGCCCGCGGAGTCCGCGGTGTTGTCCGGCAAGCCCTCCGGAGCTCACCGCATCCAGGGTATCGGCGCCGGCTTCGTGCCCAGGGTGCTCGACGCAGAC
>CAYTRM010000104.1:0-8419 GCA_964440225.1 uncultured Thermoleophilia bacterium
GATAAAAATGATGCAGGGCGCGCTTTTCTTGCCCTGTTCAAACATGTCCCGCACGCGCGAGGCCCCGACGCCGACGAACATCTCGACGAAGTCCGAGCCGCTGATGCTGAAGAACGGGACGCCCGCCTCGCCGGCGACGGCACGCGCGAGCAGCGTCTTGCCGGTGCCGGGCGGGCCGTACAGCAGCACGCCCTTGGGGATGCGGGCGCCGAGCTGCTGGAACTTCTTCGGGTTCTCGAGGAACTCCTTGATCTCGTGCAGTTCCTCGACCGCCTCCTCGGCGCCGGCCACGTCCTTGAAGGTGACCTTCGGGGAGTCGGCGCTCACGCGCTTGGCCTTGCTCTTGCCGAAGCTCATGACCTTGGAGCCGCCACCCTGCATCCGGTTCATGATGAAGAACCAGAAGCCCACGATCAGCAGGATCGGCAGGATCGTGAACAGAGCCCCGGACCACCAGGGAGACCTGGGGTTCTTGGCTTCGACGGCGACGTTGTAGGTGGTGAGCAGCCGGCTGGTCGACTCGGGGTCGGTGTACGTGACCTCGTACACCGTGGGCTTCTGCTCCTCGGTGCCGTCGCTCAGGGTGACCTGCAGGAGCTGGTCCTTGACGTTCATGACCACGGACTCGACACGCCCGTTGATGAGGTCGTTCGTGAAGCTCTTGCTGTCCGCGGGCGGCTTGACGACCGTGCCTTCGGCGACGAGGACGTCGGGGTGCTCGGCCTCCACCGTCTCGGCGAGGCCCGCGGCGTCGTCTATCTCGGTCACGTACTGCAGGCCATCGGTGTCGGTGACGTCGGCAAGCCCGCCCTGCGGATCGATGATGATCCTCTGGACCATGCCCGTCTTGAGCTGGTCTTCCAGAACGGTCTGCGTGGCCATGCCGGGCGCGGAGTAGACGGGCTTCGCGGCCTCGTTGTCCTTATCGTTGCCGGAGATGACCCATTCGATGAACAGCGCCACGATGATGACGATGAGGATGGGGAACAGCGCGCTGCGGATGAATCTACTCACAGTGACCCTTCATGGAGGAGGTGGGCCCGAAGATCGGCGTCATGGCTCTTTATGCCTGCAAATCGCAGGTTCGACGAGAGTAGCATACCCTTCCGGCTACAGCAAAGAACCCGACGTGTCGACGATGTCGGCGGCCGCCTCGGGTGTGAGCACGCCGATGAAGTCCAGGGTGCGGAAGTGATCGGCGAGATCGAGGCCGTACCCGACGACGAACTTGTCGGGGATCTCGAAGCCGACGTACCTGCAGGGGATCTCGACTCGGCGCCGCGACGGTTTGGTGAGAAGCGCGCAGATCTCGAGCGAGGCCGGCTTGCGGCTGCGCAGGTTCTTGAGGAGGTAGCTCAGCGTGAGCCCCGAGTCGATGATGTCCTCGATGATGAGGACGTCGCGGCCGGCGATCTCGAGATCGAGATCCTTGAGGATGCGCACGACGCCGGACGAATCCGTGGACGAGCCGTAGCTCGAGACGGCCATGAAGTCGAGAGCGACGGGCAGGTCGATGCGGCGTGCCAGGTCGGCCATGAAGAAGATGGCGCCCTTGAGCACGCCGATGAGGAGCAGTTCTCTGCCGGCGTAGTCGCTGGTGATCTGGACGGCAAGCTCGTCGACTCGAGCGGCGAGCGCGTCACGGTCGACGAGCACCTCGGCGATGGGGGCGTTCACGTACCCTCCTGGGAGACGTGCAGGATCCTGACACTACTTTGGGCCACCCGGAAGCTCCGCGCAACCCTGCCCGTGGCGGATCCGGCGCCGGAGACGTACCCGACCCACGCCACGCGCCCGTCGACGTCGACGACGGGCGCGAGCGGTCGCGCTGGCGCAGGTACACGCGCGCCGGCGAGATAGCGGGCCACGGTCGTCTCGCCGCCCAGCCCGAGAGGCGCGAAGCGATCACCCCGCGCCGGATGGCGCAGCGTGACCTCGCGCGGCGGCGACTCGAGGCCGATGAAGGCCTGCCCCAGCGCCGCCGCAGCGCGGTCGAAGGCGGCGGCGGGCAGCAGGCGGGCACGCAGCACATGGCCGCAGAAGGCGAGGGCCACGCCCTCGTCGCCGGCGGCCGCCAGAGCCGCGCCGCCCACCGTGACCGGCGCGCAGCGGTGCGGCGGCCGGGTCGTCCGGATCTCCAGCCGGCCGCCGCCGCGAACCGCCTCGAGCCCGCGCCCGAGGTCGACCCGGCCGGCGTCATCGGTGCGCCCCACAAGGCGGAGCACCGCCTCGACGAGGCGACGTTCGACGAGCGCCGTGCCGCCCATCGCCTCCCGTAGAAGCTCGTGCACCAGCAACGACCGCAGAGCCGGAGGCTCGTCGGCGAGCGCGGCCACGGAGATGAGCGCGCGCGCCGGCCCGGCGAGAGCATCGGCCGCGTCGGGGCCCCCGGCGCAGGGCACGCCCACGGCGCCGGGCGCGACCACGACCCGAGCACGCGCCGCGGCCGTCGCGGCCGCGAGCACATCCGCCTCCGCCGCCGCTTGCAGCGACGACGCGCTCAGCGTCTCGGCAAGTCGCGGGTTGAGTCCCGCCAGCCGCGGCAGCACGTCGTGCCGCAGCTTGTTCCTCGCGTAGACCGTCTCCGCGTTGGTCGCGTCGTCGCCGTAGTCGACGGCGCCGGCACGGCAGTACTCCCGGATCTCGGCGGCTCCGAGGCAGAGCAGCGGGCGCGCCAGGTCGCCGTCGCGCGGGCGCATGCCGATCAGCCCGCGCGGCGACGCGTACTTGGCCAGCCGGTAGAGGATGGTCTCGGCCTGATCGTCCCGGTTGTGCGCCGTCACGATCGCGTCGAGGCCGTGCTCCGCGGCGAGCTCCCGCGCGCGGCCGTAGCGAGCCTCGCGCGCGCGGGCCTGGAAATCGCCGCCGGACGGCCGCCGCAGACGCAGCACGTGGAGCGGCACCCCGGCAGCCGCGCAGGCGCGCTCGACGATCGCCAGGTCGCGGTCGGAGTCGGCTCCGCGAGTCCCGTAGTGCACGTGCAACGCGGTCGCCTCCAGCCCCAGCCCCAGGCGCCGGTCGACGCGAGGCAGCATCGCGAGCAGGGCCATGGAGTCGGCGCCGCCCGAGAGCATGAGGAGCGCGCGCTCGCCCCGGCGGAGCACTCCCTGCTCGGCGACGTGGCCGGCGACGCGGCGCTCGAGGCGCAGGCTTTCCGGGTCGGGGCGCCGCACGAGGTCGTCAGGCCGTGATGGCCGCGCCGTCACGAGCCGTCGCGGCGGCGAGATCGTGGATGGCGGCGGCGTGGGCCGCGCCGCGGACCGCGCACGGCCGCCGACTCACGCGGCGAGCAGTGTTCACGACGAGCAGCACAGACACGTGACCTCCTGGGCGGACGCCGGCACGGCTGGTCTCGGGGCTTGACTCGAGCATAGCAGACGAGCCTCGCCGCGGCGGCGGCGCAGGCCGCGGCGCCGGCCGGGCGACCGGGGTCCGCGCGCCGGTGCGGCCGTACGCGCGCCGGCGCCGGTGGGGCCGCGCAGCGCGCGGCCCCACCGGCGCCGTCCGCGGGTCACGCGGTCGCTTCGCCCGGACCCTCGACCTTGTCGCGCTGGGCGGCGGGGACCTCGAGGAAGTACCTGTAGACGAGACCGCCGATCACGCCGCCGACGATCGGGAAGACGATGAACACCCAGAGCTGGCTCAGCGCCCAGCCCCCGACGAACAAGGCGGGGGCGATGCTTCGCGCCGGATTCACGGAGGTGTTCGTCACCGGGATGCTCACCAGATGGATCAGCGTGAGCGCGAGACCGATCGCCAGCGGAGCGAGGCCGGCCGGGGCGCGCCTGTCGGTGACGCCGTGGATCACGAGCAGGAAGAAGAAGGTCATGAGGAGCTCGATGACGATGGCCGCCAGCAGGCTGTAGCCGGCCGGGGAGTGGTCGCCGAACCCGTTGGCGGCAAAGCCGTCGGCAAGCGTGAAGCCCGCCTTGCCCGTAGCGATCACGTAGAGCACCGAGGACGCCGCGATGCCGCCCACCACCTGCGCGACCAGGTACACGGGGATCTTGCCGGCGGGGAAGCGGCCGCCGATCCAGAGGCCGATGGTCACGGCCGGGTTGAAGTGCCCGCCGGAGATGTGGCCGACGGCGTACGCCATCGTGACGACCGTGAGGCCGAACGCAAGCGAGACGCCGACAAAGCCGATGCCGCCGGCGCCGAGCGAAGCCGCCAGCACGGCTGCCCCGGTGCCGCCGAACACGAGCCAGAAGGTGCCGAAGAACTCGGCGACAGCCGCCTTGCCTGTACTCATTGGTGCCCCCTGCGTGAGATGTGGTCTCGGTCGCGGCCGTGCGCAGCGACACGCGTGGCGATCCTCGCACGGCCTGCGCGCAGTCTCTCATACCGGAGGCGGCGAGGCGAAAAAAGAAAAGGCGCCCGAACGGGCGCCCAGGAAGGCTTGGTAGCGGGGGCAGGATTCGAACCTGCGACCTTCGGGTTATGAGCCCGACGAGCTACCGGACTGCTCCACCCCGCGACGTATGGACTGCAAATTGTACACATGTCGCGCAGTGATTGTAAAGCCGCAGCCAAGGACTGCCCTCACGCGCGACGTAAAGGGCAGGCGGGATGTACCGATACACTCCAGTGACGATGAGGCGGCACGAGACGACAGGCAGGCGGAGACGCCCGGCCGCGCTGGCGGTCACGGTGGCGCTCGCCCTCACCGCGACGCTTGGAGCGATGGGGGCGGCCCTCCTGCCCGCCGCCGCGGTCGCCACCCCGGGGGACAGCATCACCGACCTGCAAGCCGAGGCGGCCCGGGTGCGACGAGAGGTGACGCGGCTCGACGGCCGCGCCGTCGTCGCGACGGAGAAGTACAACCTCGCGAGAGCCGAGCTCGACTCGCTCAACGTCCGGCTCCAGGAGGCCCGCCGCGACCTGGCGCGCAGGCAGACCGAACTCGACGCCGCGCAGGCGCAGCGGGGGGAGCGCCTGTCGAGCATGTACAAGAGCGACGGCCTCAGCCTGCTCGACGTCCTCCTCGACCTCGGCGACTTCGGCGAGGTCGGCACGCAGTTCGGCTACTTCGAGTCCATCAACGAGGCCGACGAGGCAACGGTCACCAGGATCGACGGGATAGAGAAAGCGGTCACCGCGCTCGCGGCGCAGATCGAGCTGGATCGCGCTGCCGCCCTCGAAGCGGAGATGGGACTGCGCCAGCAGCAGGCCGACATCGAGGACGAGCTCGCCCGCCGCGAGTCGCTCCTCCGCGACCTCGACGCGCGCGTCAAGAAGCTGATCGCGCAGCAGTCCCGCCTCGACGCCGCCGCGTCGCGACGCCTGGCGAGAGAGGCCGGCGTCGACCTCGCGACCATCAGCGGCACGCCCGCGCAGATCGCCGTCGTCAAAGAGACGATGAAGTACTTGGGCATCCCGTACGTATGGGGCGGCGCGTCGCCGTCGGGAGGGTTCGACTGCTCCGGCCTCGTGATGTACGTCTACGCCAAGTTCGGCGTGCGCTTCCTCCACGGCGCCACCCTGCAGGCGCGGGCGGGCGACCCGGTGCCGCTCTCGCGGATGCAGCCCGCCGACCTCGTGTTCTTCGGCGACGTCACCTTCTACCAGCACGTCGGCATCTACATCGGCAACGGCCTGTTCATCGAGGCCCCCCGCACCGGCGAACTGGTCAAGGTCAGCCGCCTCGCAGACCGGGGGTGCGCCCTCGCCTGCCGCTATCCGATCAGACTGCCCTGAACCACAGCCGGGCACGCCCGGCGCCTCCCCCTGTCACGGCCCTCTCCGGCGAGATAGACTGGACCCATGGACTGGATCGTGCTCCTCATCATCGGCCTGGCGAGCCTGGCGCTGATCGTCGCCGGGTTCGCGTACGTGGGCATCAAGGCGTGGCGCCTGCTGAAGCGCGGCATGAGCGTCTCGCGGGACGTCGCGCCGCTGGCCGACAGCCTGAGCCGTCAGGCGGCGGTCCTTACCGCCAACGCCGACCGGCTGTCCACGAACGGCGAGCAGCTCACCGCGAACCTCGAGCGGCTCCAGGCGTCGGTCGCCCGGCTGCAGGTGGTCGCCGACGCCCTCTCGGACGCCGCATCGCCGTACCGGCGCGTCCGGAAGTACCTGGGCAGATAGAGCAAGAGCGGAGGCGCTGCGCCCCCGCCTCCTCACGCACGACGGGCCCGGGGCGCTCTTGAGAAGCGCGCCCCGGGCCCGTTCGCGTGAGCCGCCCGCTCGTCGCCCCTAGGCGGGCAGCTCCCCCCACCCGCGGATGCGGTAGTAGTCGGCGAGCATGTAGTCCATCTCGCTCTGGGGGAACGTGAGCGCCCCCTCGTCCTCCATCGGCTTCTCGCTGACCCAGTCGGGCAGCCGCTCGGACTCGCGCCCGATGCCCCGCGCCGCGTTGAAGTCGTGCGACATCGTGATGATGCGGTTGGCGACACGGTGCAGGTCTTCCTCGGTGTAGTCGGCGCCGATGGCGGCGTTGACCACGGAGGTGATGTACGGCCAGGGCACGAGGTCCCGGTAGAAGCGGCAGTAGAGCAGCGTGTCCATGATCGTGAGGCGGTCCTCCCAGTCGCAGTAGACCGCCGCCTTGCCCTCGATGGCCTGGGGGTCGAGGACCCCGGTGAGTTCGGCCTTGTAGATCGTCGCGCGCAGGTGACAGGCGCCGCGCGTGGTGGTGGCGAAGCCCAGACCCATGCCCTTCATCGCCCGCGGGTCGTAGCCGGCGGGCTCCATGCCCTTGACGTGCACGGCAATGCCCTCGAGCCCGTACTCCTTCTCGACCCGGAGGATGCCGTCGGCCCAGATGTCGCCGATGCCCTCGCGCAGGCACATCTTGGTGAGGAACTCGCCGACGCAGTCGGGGTCGCCGAACTCCATCTTCTCGTCGATCAGGCCGCGTTGCGACGCCTCGATGGCGAGCGCGCAGAGGTTGCCGGCCGTCATGGTGTCGACGCCGAGGCGATCGCAGAGGTCGTTGAGCCACATGACCTCGGACAGGTCGTCGATCTCGCAGAGCCCGCCGAACACGTACGCGGTCTCGTACTCGGGGCCGTCGATCTCGAGGCCCTTGTGCCGCCCCTCGTACACGTGGTTGTGCTTGACGCACTTCATGACGCAGGGCGGGCACGACTCGTTGGTGGTCCCGTGCTCGGCGAGCATGGTCTCGACGGTGAGCCGCTCGAAGGTCTCGAGCGAACCCTTGCGCCAGTAGCGCGTGGGGAAGGCGTTGGCGCCGTTCATGATGCGCACCATGTTCATGGTGCCGCCACGCTGGTAGGCGGCCACGCCGGGGTTGTCTTTGGTGTTCGCCACCATCTCCTTGACGACGGCCTTGTAGTCGTCGGGGCGAGCGACCTCGACGGGCTTGTCGCCGTGCCACACGACGCCCTTGAGATTCTTGCTGCCGAACACGGCCCCGGGGCCGCCACGGCCGAGCTGGTGCCACTTGTTGTTGTTGACGCACGCGAAGCGCACGAGGTTCTCGCCGGCCTGGCCGATCACACAGGCCGCGGCCTTCTTGTGATCGGTCCGCGCGACGATCTCGTCCTCCGCCCTGTACGCGTCCGTGCCCCACAGGTCGGAGGCGTCGTGGAACGCGGCGCCGCTCTCGCTGACCTCGAGATAGACGGGTCCCTCGGCCTTGCCCTCCACGATGACGACCTTGTAGCCCGTCTTGGCGAACTGCGGCGTGAGGTTGCCGCCCGAGTAGCACTCGCAGTAGGCGTTGGTGAGCGGCGAGAGAAAGTAGAGGCCGTAGCGGTTGCTCCCCAGCATGCTCGTGCCGGCCATGGGGCCGATCGCGAACACCAGCTTGTTCTGCGGACTCAGCGGGTCGACGCCGGGGCCGACCTCCTCGCACAGGTAGTGCGTGCCGATGCCCTTGGCGCCGATGAGCTCTTCGATGAGCCGTCTCGGCACCGTCTCCTCTGTGCTCGTGCGGGTGGTGAGGTCGATACGAAGAAGGTCGCCCATTCATACTCCTTTGCCGTGCGCATCCGCGGCGCTCCCCCCGCCCGGCGGGCCGCCACGGTCGGCGGACCCCGGCTCCGGCGACGCGCTCCGCGTCCCGGAACGGAAGGAGCCGCGCCCGGACAGACGTCCGCGCGCGGCTCCATTCAATCAGCTACTTCTCGCCGCGGCCAGTGGCCGCGGCGGAGTCGAAACGGCTGTTACGCCAGCACTTTGTCCAGCGGCGTGTACTTCATCTTGTGCGCCTCGGCCACGGCCGGCGTGGTGAGCTTGCCGCGGTAGACGTTGACGCCGAGAGCGAGGGCCGGATCGTCCTTGACGGCCTGCTCGAAGCCCTTGGTGGCGATCGCCAGACCGTACGGCAGCGTGCGGCCGGTCAGAGCCAGCGTGGAGGTGCGGGCCACGGCGCCGGGCATGTTGGCGACGCAGTAGTGGATGACGCCGTCGACCACATAGGTGGGATCGGTGTGCGTCGTGGGCTTGGAGGTCT
>CAYTRM010000105.1:0-8348 GCA_964440225.1 uncultured Thermoleophilia bacterium
CAAGGCAAACGCGTCGCTTCGCTCCGAGGTGTTCGGCTTGAAGCGGAATCGCTGTTCGGCTTGCCGTGGAATGGCCGTTCGGCTTGGGCGGAATGCGCAACGATGGCCGGCACTGTGCTGCCGCTGCTACTCGCAGGCTGGTTCGCTTCGGCTTTGGGAAGCGACTCGGCAGGATGGTCGCTGATGGCCGCGGTACTCGCCGCTTCGTGCATTGTCCCGACGCTCGTCACGTGGCGGGTGACTCGCGGGCTCGAACGCTTTCACGAGAGGTCATCATCCAGCGTGCGTGAACTGTGGCGTTCGGCCTTCAGCAATCGTTCTCTGCTGTATGCGCTGGCCGCATTCTGCGGTGTGTACGCCGCGCTGAATGTGCAGTCCGCGGTGGCCGTCTACTTCATGATCTCCCGCCTGGGCTTCAGCGAGGAGCTCTCCTCCTTGGCATTTCTGCTCAACCTCACCGTCGCACTCGTCGCCGTGCCGATAGTCAGCGTCGTGGCACGGCGAGCGGGAAAGCCGAGAACGCTCGGCTATCTCATGTTGGTCTGGGCCATGCTGGCGGCCTGCTATCTGTTCGTCAGCAAGGACAATTCGTGGCTGTTCTGGATTCTCACGGGCGCTACCGGCGTCCCGCTCACCGCGGGAGTCATGCTGACCTGGGCCATGATTCCCGACTGCACCGAGATCGACGAATTCCGAACCGGCGAACGACGAGAAGGCTTGTACTACGGCCTGGTCACCTTTGCTCAGCAAGGCGTCGTCGCAGTCCTCCTATGGGTGGTGGGAGTCGCACTCAGCTTGTCGGGCTACGTCGCGACGGCGGCGCAGTCACCGTCTGCGATGTGGACCATACGCCTTCTCATGTCAGGAGGGACAGCGGTCTGCGCTGTGCTGGCCGCGTGGATGGCATTCCGCCAGCCGATGACATCGTCCAAGCATGCGGCTCTGCGGCGCGCCGTGGAAGCCAAGCAGGCCGGTGAGACATATGAAGTGGACGCCTTCGCCGACCTCCTGTAGCACTGTGACCAGGCAGCGGCGTCGAGGCGGCGACCAGTACGTGCCGCTTGACATCCCCAGCCCACGCCCATGTTTCTCGGCGACTCCAAGCCCATTGCCCTACGGCGTTCGCCACGGGTACTGGAGCCGTACCACGGATAGACCGTGGGGCGACGCGCCGGTCGCGCTGTCGTGGGCCCGAGACGGAAACGCTCGGACCTCCCCTCGACCCCCACGGGAAGATGCGCGGTGTGCAAGACGAAATCGCCGCGCATGAGCACGGCGTAGACCCGCGGTCTTGTGTCGCGAGACTCTCCTCGTCGATCACGGCGGCGGCCTTCGCCGGCGTCGTTGCCGCATACTGTACACTTTCCGGTCACTCCCCCTGGGTGCGAGCACCCGTCGGTCGCGACAGGCACAAGACAGGTGAAGACACCTCGGCTTTGTCAACGTACGCGGCATATGCCCGCAGAGGCGTCCGTCGCCAGAATCGCTCCGCTGCACCCCACCGCCCAGACATGAGCCACATCCGTGGAAGCGATCGCCGAGAGAGCAAGCGCACGGCAGCTCTGCCGCTCCCACGTCTCGCCGCTGTCCGTCGTCTCCCAGATACAGCCGCCGCTGCCTGTGACCCAGCCATGCGCCATATCCGCGAACGCGACGCCGGTAAGGTCGCCGCCGATCCCGGACCCCTGCTCGCTCCACGTCGCGCCGCCATCACTGGTGGCGAGCACCATGCTGCTCTCGTCCATGTCGCCACCGACCGCCCAACCGTGAAAGGCGTCGATGAAGACGATGTCGTCGAGGCTCACCCCGGCAGAGTACCACCGCTTCCAGGTCTTGCCGCCATCGCTGGTCTTCAGGATTGCCCCTGAGTAGCCGATTGCCCAGCCGGTGCGCGCATCAATGAAGCTCACGGCGCAGAGGCCGACGCGCAGTCTCTTGGCCTGCCGTTTCCAGGTCTTGCCACCGTCGCTGGTCTTGGCGACCAGGGCACGCGAGCGACGGTCGACGATGCGCGAGCCCACGGCCCAGCCGTGGGCGGCGTCGGTGAAGGTGACATCGTTGAGCGACCCGGCGAAGGGAAACGTGCGCTTTCGCCACGTCGCGCCGCCGTCGCTCGTGGTGCGCACCACGCTCGCGTCCTTGCGCACGCCGGAGCCGACGGCGCAGCCGTGCCGCGAGTCAGAGAAGGCGACCGCGTACAAGGCGCCGCGCGTGTGGGAGGCCTGCCGGCGCCAGGTGAGACCACCGTCGGTGGTCGCGAGAATCGTGCCGCGGGCGCCGACCGCACCACCGCGCTGGGCGTCCGCGAAGGCGACGCCTTGGAGAGCCACCCGAGGCCCACGGGTGCGGTTCGCCCAGGTGGCGCCTCCGTCCGCGGTGGTGACAATGTCGCCATGCCCCCCAACGAGGCAGACGCGCGAGGACGTGCAGGCGCAAGCACCACACCAGAGGCGATCCGCCCCCGCATGCTGCGCGTGCCACGTCACCCCACCGTCTCGGGTGACGAGCACCGTCCCCTGCTCGCCGGCCGCCCAGCCGCGGCTGGCGCTGGCAAAGGTGACCGACCGCAACCACGCCGACTTGACCACCCTGCGGCAGGACCAGGTGCGGCCGCCGTCGAGCGAACGGCACACCCTGCCGTTCGCGCCGACCGCCCAGACGTGGGACGCATCCGCGCTCGTGACGGCGAGCAGACCCTTCTCAGTCCCGGAGCCTCGGCGAACCCACGTCGCGCCGCCGTCGCTGGTCATCAAGACGACCCCGGGGTAGCCGACGACCCAGCCGTGACTGGGGTCAGCAAACGCCACAGCGCTCAACCAGCCGCGGAACGATGGAAGCGCCTGTCGGGTCCACGTCAGCCCGCCGTCGGAGGTGGTCTTCACGAAGCCTGAGTTGCTCACCAGGTCGTAGCCCACGATCCAGCCGTGGAGATCGTCGACGAAGTCCACGCCGTCGACCGAAGAGTACGGCGAGAGGTGCGCATCCTGAGGCGCCCAGGTAGCTCCGCCGTCCGTAGTGGCGAGCACGCCGCACCCGCCCACGATCCAGCCGTGAGTCGCGTCGGGGAAGTCGACCGCCGCGAGCCGCTCGATTGTCCCTGAGTCCTGCGCCGCCCAGGTCGCGCCGCCATCGCTGCTGACGAGGACCACGCCGTTGTCGCCGACCGTCCAGCCGTGTGATGAGTCGGCGAAGCTGACCGCGTTCAGCCCTGTGCCCTGGGGCAATGGGTTCTGCCAGACCCAGTTGCCGCCGGCCGAGAGGAACGCGCTGGCAGGCGCCGCTACGGCGGCAAAGCCGAGTGCGGCAAGGAGCAGGTCGAAAGCGAGCAGCGCTGCGCGATGTCTCATGTGAGTCCTCCGTCGGCACTGTGGTACACCCCGCGAAGCATCCCGACCCCCCCGGTACGATCGCCAACCACCGCTGGCAGGTGGGGTCCACCCTTGCCGGATCGCAGCGACGAGCCTGGCCGACGGAAGCCTCAACATCGCCGACTCGAGAGCCACTGTTCCGAACTCGCCATGGACCACCAAGCCTCGTGCTTCACATATGCGGCTTTGCCGCGATTATGCAGACAGGGGGCCCGCCCCTGCGCGGGTGCCCCCTGTCTGTCTGTTGGTCGGACGAAGAGTCTGGCGAGCGAGAAGCTCACTCCCCTGCTGCCGCAGTATCCTCCAGGCGCTTGAGCTGGTCGGTGGAAAGTGACCCGCTGGAACTGAGCTCGGAGGGACTCTCCTGCTCCGCGCCAACCACCGAGTAGTGGGACGAGTAGGGGCCCGCCTCATTGTCGGCAATGTCCTCCTTCAGGAAGCCCGCAGAGCTGTGCATGGCGGAGTAGTCCGCAGCGAAACCCTTGGTCGCCGTCTGGGCCAGTGTACTGTCGAATCGATCGGTCACCACGCTCTTGAGCGAGTCGGTCATGCTCGTCGCAGGCCAGCCACGGCGACCTGAACGGGAACGGTGACGGTGCCGTAAGCGTCGTACTTGCCGATTGACGTGGAGGTTCGTGTTCGCGGCCCGCCAGACGCCGGCGCCAGTGCGTGCGACGACGGTGCCGAGAAGTACTTGGCCTGGCAGTTTCAGACCCACTACTTGACCGTCGTGACCTTGCCGTCGAGCGCCTCCAGGGTCTGCGAGAGCACGGTGCCGTCAGTGGCCGTCTTGGTGGTGACGATGGCGCCGTCCTCTCGTGCGGTCATGGTGACCTTGGAGCCGTCGGCCTTGCCGTACACAGCCTCGCTGCCCGGACCACCGACGACGAACTCGCCGATCTGCGTAGTGCCGTCAGACTCATAGACAGGGATCGCGTAGCCCCTGAGACACGCCTTCGTGTTCGCTTCCGGATCATCATCGGGACAGGGACCGAGAGTGTCCTTGTCGCGGCAGTAGCCGGTCTTGCCGTTCGTGGCCACCACGCGGACCAGGTCCGGCATGGTCTCATCCGGTCCGTCCGGCAGCGTGCCGTACGTCTGACCGGCTGCATTCGTCGCTGCAGCGGCGACCGCGGGAGCGCCGGTCGAGCCTGCTGCCATGGGGTCGGAGTCGTTCCCCAGCGCCACCGCGGCTCCGCAGACCGCGACGGCGAGTGCCACCACCGCGCCAAGGACCAGAAGCCGAGTCTTGTGTGATCGCATCATGCTCCCCCCTTCCTCAGTAGTCGAGCCTGGTCGAATAGGTGTAGTGCCAATTGCCCCAGGTGCCATCTGCCTTCAGGCCGCGCGCGCGACCTTTGCCCCAACGAGCGCCACTGCTGCTCAGGTAGCCCGTAGAGGAGTCGATGTACTGCTGGGATGAGCCACCCTGCACGAGTCCACCGGTCGCCAGCACCGTGTCATTCGAATTCACGACGTAGCCTTGAACCTGCGCGTGGTTGGCGCCGGGGAAGAAGCCGGTGATCGTGCCCATTCTCGCAAGTCCCCCATAGCCGGCAGCGCCGGTCACGATGGCGGTCTTCGTGTACATACCCGTGGAGTGGACGGTCCACGTATACGTGGAACCCCAGTGGGTGGCGGCCAACGCGGCAGCGGCGCTCACCCCAAAGACCACCATGACGAGCGTGCCGGCTAGGCCAACTCGTCGGAGAACTCGCCTGACGAATCTCATGTACCTCTCCTGTCTCGACATGGACGATCATCGACGTCATGGCACGCACCGGGTTTGACGGATTCTCTGTTTCTTGGAGGATCGTATCCTCGAAGGAAGGAGGCCGAAGCCCGAGATCAGAACGGCTCCGAATCGACAGCCGGGACAACCTGGTTGGCATGAGGCGTGTTGGCGCCAAACTGGTCGATGTCCAGGTCGTCCGATGTCTCCCGCTGCGTCAAAGACACGATCTTCCAACCATCCTGCGTATCGCGCATCTGAACATCCCAAACCGGCATCTCATCCCATTGGCGCGTGCTTGCCACCTTCGTGCCGTCCGCGTTGAGCGTGCCAATGGTGCATCCATCCCAGACCTTCACTCGGACAACGGCATCGCCGTTATCCGCATATGTCAGAAACTCGGAGCCGACGATCCGACACTCGAACTTGAGCAACACCTGCTCCGGGCACTCTTCGCGTTGCGACTCCTGGAATTTGGCGATGTCGTAGGTGCCGATCATGCTCTTCTGGAACTCCTCAGTTCCGACCTCCTTGACGACGTCAAGATAGCCCTGCTGCACCGTGTCCGCCGCCGACTTACCGAATTCTGTCTCGCCATACTCCGTCGCCGGCCACGGCACCATCCGGGCTTGATACCACTTCTGAACGACCGCAGTCATGGAGTCAACATCGACTCCCGAGGGAGGCTCGTCACTGCTGGTGGCTGCGACAAGAACTACGACCGCCGCAATGCCGAGGCACGCGCACGCGATCGCGATCCATGTTCTGCTCAAGCGCTTCTTCTCATTGTTCATGCTCGAACCTCGCCAACAGTCGACTCCTCAGTCCAGTTCGGGCTTCAGTCGAGGCCCGTGCCCAGCGTCCATGCGGCGAGCTTCCAGTACTGACGATGTGTGGTGTTGTTGTAGATGTCGCCCTTCTGCCATAGGACGTGCGAGCGATTGGTGCTGTGCTCGTTCACGAGGTCGCCCTGGTAGGGAGAGCTGGCATCGTGATGAACGTGAGCGTGGAGGCCGTTGCGGCCGGCCTTGGCGTCGGCCAGCAGAATGCGCCGGCGGGGATATCCGAACGCCCGAATCTGTGCAGCGATCATGCCTGCAGGAAGAGGGGGGCGGGCCCCAGAGCCCGCCCCCTCTGAGTCGTTGCTCCTGTTCGGCAGTGCTCTACTCGACGGAGTCGCTGCCACTCAGATCGAACGTCTGAAGGTTCGGAATGCCCGAGGTGTCGACTGCGCCCGTACCTTCGAAGAACGCGAAATCCGTGCGCTCGTGGGTGTTCGGATCATAGATGAACTCGATCGTGTCCCCGGTGAGCGAGTGGAGTCCAAACGGACCGCCGCGCACGACATCGTTAGTGAACTCGCCCTTGACGATGGCAACGTAGCAGGACTTGGCCGCCTCCTGCTCTGCGTCTGTCACGCTCCCACCTGCGACCGTCTCAGCGGCGGCGGTGTCGGTGAGAGCCCAGCTGACACTGGTCGGCGTGGAGTCGCCGTACTCGGCCGCTGCCGCGAGAGCTTGCTCGGTGAGCCACGCGGGAGCCTCTGGAGACGCCGCGCTCGACGTCTCGGGGTGAGAGGCCACGACGACGCCTCCGACCAAGGCAGCGATGCCGACGACGACAGCAAGCAGTATCCAATAGCGCTTCGACATGAGTAGTCTCCTTCTTGTTGGCGCAAGTCCCTAGGTGCCTACCAGTTCCGCCAGCTCCACCACCATTCACCGGTGTAGCCGCTCTTCCAGTTGCCATGCACTTCGTGGACACCGTCGACGTTGTAGAGCAGCCCATCACCTTCCCAGCCGTTACTGGTGCTGCCGCCGTCCTGGCTTCTCAGCATGTTCTTGTTGTCGACGCGATTGGTGCTGTTCCCGAGCTTGCCTGAACTTGCGGTGCACTCGATGCCTGTCGCGATCAGGTGAGCGTGGTCTGCTGCTTGATCGTCGGACTCTGCTCTCTTGTCGCCCTCGATGTAGATGCCCCAAACGGAATTCGCTACACCGCCTCTCAGGTGAGTGAGCCGCACGCTAATCGTGTCGCCACCGCTTATCGCCGGGGACGAGATCCTGTGCTCGACATAGACGTACCTTCCGTCCTGCGGCAGGTAGTGACGCTCGGCCCAGTAGAGGGTGAGGATGTCGTTCGTCCCCACATCCGTGTCCCAGCCCCGGGTGTATCCCGCCTCCACCCATTGATTGTCATCGTTGGTGGTTGTGAAGACGCCGGCGGTGTATGCCCACAGGACATCAGCAATGAAGCGTTTCGCGCGCGCGTCCGCATCTGAAATAGCTCCGTTGCGCACAGTCATCGTGGTCCTGACGTAGTTCCACTCCTTGTCGGCCAGCTGCTTCGCCACAGTCCCATAGCAGCGCTCCTGATCAGCGCTGGCTTGCGGCGCCCACGCAAGGCCACCGATGACAGCCAGCGCGATGCCGAAGAGCATGACACTCAGTAGACGTTTCAGCCCCAGCATTGGTTCACCCTCCTGTCTCGTGATTAGTCGTTCCACCTTCTATGTCAGTGCCAGAGCCACATCCGGGGCAGAAGTCGGAGGAGCGAAGTCGGCCAGCGAGAAGCCCGGGATGGCGATCGTCTCCGGTGCCGGCGGTCGTTGTGCCAGCGCGCTGTGCGGGCTCAGGCCGTTGTAGAGGCGTCTCCAGTTGGCGATGAGGATCTGCGCCTCCTGGAGCGTGTAGAAGAGTTCGCCCCTCAGCAGCTCATCGCGTAGCTTGCCGTTGAACGATTCGATGTAGCCGTTCTCCCACGGTGACGCCGGCTCGATGAACAGAGTGGTGACGCCGAGCCCGCCGAGCCACTCGCGTACTGCTTTGGCAACGAACTCTGGTCCGTTATCTGACCTGATGTGCTCTGGCACGCCGTACTCGAGGAAGAGGTCGGCGAGCGTTATCAGCACCTCGTGGCTGGTGAGCCTTCTGGCGACCACGATCGCCAGGCACTCGCGGGTGTACTCGTCGATCACCGTGAGCAGCTTCAGGGCGCGACCGTCGTGCGTCTTCTCGGCCACGAAGTCGTAGGCCCAGACGTGGTTCTTGCGCTCAGGACGCAGGCGGATGCAGGAGCCGTCGGCCAGCCAGAGGCGTCCACGCTTCGGCTGCCGCTTCGGTACCTTCAGGCCCTCCGAGCAGCAGATCACTGTGCCTCCAGCTTCACGTCACTCATCGCTCCAATCGCCGATGTGTCTGGCACGCCCTTGGCAGCCGCCATGCCAGCCACGCTCTCATCACTGGGAT
>CAYTRM010000106.1:0-8322 GCA_964440225.1 uncultured Thermoleophilia bacterium
TACTCGTCGAAGAGCCCCATCATCATCCCGATGGGCGCCTACGCCGCGCCCTGGGTGGTCAACGGCGACGGCCCGGGTGGCCCCGAGAGCGTGTCCGCCGCCACGACCATCTCCGACAACGTCGTCTTCGCGCAGCTCAGCGTCGACGTGGGCCCCGAGACGACCGTGGACGTAGCGCACCGCATGGGCATCGCCAGCCCGCTCGAGGCCGTGCCCTCGATCACCCTCGGCACCTCCGGCGTGACGCCCCTGGAGATGGCCGACGCGTATGCGACCCTCGCCGCCGGCGGCATCCGTCACCGGCCGCAGGCGATCGTCAAGGTCGTGCTCCCCGGCGGCCGTGTCGACTGGAAGCCCAAGACCACCGGCAAACGAGCGATCCCCGCCGGCGTGGCCAGCGTCGTCACCGAGTGTCTCGAGCGCGTGGCGTCCGGCGGCACCGGCTCGGCGACCGGCTCGTACTTCCCGTACCCGCGCGCCGGCAAGACCGGCACCACCGAGAACGGGTGGGACGTCTGGTACTGCGGCTACACGCCGAACCTCTCCGCCGCGGTGTGGATGGGCGACGCCGAGAAGAACTCGCCGATGGACGGCGCCTTCGGCGGCACCTACTGCGCGCCGATGTGGGCGAAGTTCTTCGCCAAGGCGCTCGATAAGCAGCCCCACCCGAGCTTCAAGGACTACCCGTGGACGTTCAGCAAGTGGGAAGGCGAGATGCAGGAGCGCTCACCGTCGGCGTCGCCGTCCACGGACGAGAGCGGCTCCCCGTCCCCCGGCGCGACGAAGACGATCAGTCCCACAGTGAAGCCGACGCCGAAGCCGACGACGCCCAAGCCGACGCCGACGACGCCCAAGCCGACGCCGACGACCACACCGACGGAGGCGTCGGTGAAGCTGGGTGGTACGACGCTCGCGGGCGCCCTGGTCGAGCCGCGCGCAGCGGCGGTCGGCGTCCCCGGCAGGTGGTTCGCCGGCCTTTTCAGGCTGTAAGCGCGTTGGGCGAGCCCGAGCCGCCGCGACACAGCGGATCCCCTCATCGCCCTGTCGCCTCCGTGATCCGGCGCCCTCGCAGCACCGACGACAGGTCTCCACGAGGATGACTGCGGTTCGGAGGAGCTGAGCGGGACGGGGCGGGGCGACTTGACACAGCGCGTGCCATGGTTCGCAGGCGGCGCAAGCACGCGATGCTCGCTGATCGTCTTGGCCGCCATGGTCGTCTTCGCCGTCGTCACCGGCGCGCTGGCGGTCGATCGTCATCACGACTATCGCACGTATCGCAACGATCTCGGCAACATGGTCCAGGTGGTGGACAACACCGCTCATGGCCGCTTCCTCGAGATGACGGGTCGCGACGGCCGTCAGATCTCCCGACTGGCCGCTCATGTGGACCCGATCCTCGTGCTGTTCGCGCTGCCCTGGCTCGCCTGGCCCGATCCGGCCATCCTGGTCGCGATCCAGGCGGCCGTGCTGGCTCTGACGGCCTGGCCCGCCTACATGCTGGGACGACGAGCTCTGGGCGATCCGATGGCCGCAGTCGCTTGCGCGGCTGCGGTCCTCCTCTATCCCCCGTTGCAGTTCGCGGCGCTCGATGAGTTCCACCCGGTATCGCTGGCGATCCCCCTGCTCCTCTTCGCCTTCGCTTTTCTCGACGAGGACCGGCGCTGGTCGGCCGTACCGTTCCTCGTGGCGGCAGCCCTGTGCAAGGAGCAGATCCCTCTCGTGATCGCGCTCATGGGAGTGTACTTCGCGCTGCGCCACCGCCGGCTGTGGCCGCTCCTGATCACCGCCGCGGCGACGGCGTACTTCGCGATCGCCGTCGGAGTGGTGATCCCGTTCTTCAACGACGCCCCGAGCGCCTTCCTCGAGCGCTACTCGACGGTTGAGACCGGCCTGAAAGGGCTGGCATGGGAACTCGCCGCGCATCCGTGGCGGCTCGCGACCACTCTGCTTGGGCCGGCGGGGCTCGCGTACCTCGGCAAGCTGCTGTGGCCCTTCGGCTTCACCTCGCTGGCGAGCCCTTTGACGTTGCTCATCAGTCTGCCGGAGCTGCTGATCAACCTGCTCTCGAGCAAGCCGCAGCAGCAGTCGATCGCCTACCACTACGTGGCTGGTGAGGTGCCGTTCGTCATCGCCGCGATGATCCTCGGCCTGCGGCGCCTCGCCGCGCTGGTGGAACGGCGGGCACGCAGACGCCCGCCGACCGCCCGTGGGGCCGCGCCGGGGCGGACGCCACCCGCGACCCCCTCCGGCGAGACGGCGGCAGCCGGCGCCCGGAGCCCCGCCGGCGCGCCGCTGCCCGCCGCTCCGGCCCGGCTGCGAAGGCTACTCGGCGTGCTCGTCGTCGCCGTTGCGCTCGTGGCCACCCTCACCGTGGGCCCGCTCTCGGGAGCACGCCCCGGCTGGGGGGCCGAGCGCTCGCAGACGCACCGCGCGATCATCGCCGAGGCGCTGGCTCTCGTGCCCGACGACGCGAGCGTGTCGGCCGACAACGGCCTCGGCGCGCATCTCTCCGCGCGCGAGCGCATCCTCACCTTTCCGCGACTGGGAGACGCCGAGTACGTGGTGCTCGACAGCGAAGGCCGTTACGGGCGCTGGCGATCGTCGGCGCTCGAGCGACTGCGCGACGACGACCGTTACGAGCGGGTCTTCGAGCGGAACGGCGTCCTCGTCTTCAAGCGCGTGGACTAGGGCGCCTCCGGCGGGCGGCCCCCTGGGCGGCTCTGGTTCCGAGCCGAGCCCGGCCACGCCTCACCAGGTCTCGTACCGGTCCGATCCCTTGCGATACTCCTTGACCTTGTCGCCCATGGCCTCGGCGATGCTCATGATCCGGCAGGTCATCTCGAGGACGCTGGTGAGCTGGTACGCCTCCTCGAGCAGGTGCCCGATGGCAAAGGGACCGTGCCCGCGAAGCATCACGATGTCGTACTCCTTGAGCCAGTGCCGCAGCAACTCGGCGACTTCCTTCGAGCCGGCGGTGAGCTCGGTGTGCACGACCGGGACCTTGTGCAGGAGGTACGAGCCCTCGCTGTCGATCGGCACGATCTCGTCGCAGACCAGCGAGCGCGCGATCGCATAGGGCGGGTGCGCGTGGACGATCGCCTGCGCGGCCGTCCCCTGGTAGATGGCGCGGTGTACGTTGATCTCGGTACTGGCGAGCATCACGTTGGCGTCGTTCTCGTCGAGGCCGGTCTCGATGACGTCCCGCTCCTCGAGACGCGCGAGCATGGAGCCGCGCCGGGTGATGAGGATGCGATCGCCCATGCGAACGCTCATGTTCCCGCCGTGCGAGCTGACGACGCCGGCCACGAAGAGGTCCCGGCCGATGCTCTGGAACTGTTCGAGCACGGCCGAGCTCACGGGACGGCCGTCCGGCCGCCGGCGCCCGTGGCCGGGGCGCCGCGCGCCGGCGCGCCGGCGCCGTCACCGCCGGTCGCCGCCGCCAGACCCGCGAGCCCGAGCCGCTCGAGCTTGGCCGGCGAGGGCCGCCCGCCGCCGTCCCAGCCCCGCGAGATGTAGTACTCGTCGAGCATGGGGGGCAAGTCTACCACCTGGCCCTTGGACGGCCCGGCCGGCACGGGCTCGTGCAGGAGCCGGGGCGGGAGCGTGTCGTCGGCGCGGGTGAACCCGGCGGCGAGGTTGAACAGACGCTCGGCGTTCCAGATCCTCTCGCCGATGAGCAGCAACTCCTGCGGCTCGACGGGCTCACCCCAGACGGCGCTGAGCTGGCGCGCGTAGTAGTCCTCTTTCATCGCGAACGCCGTGAACTTGCAGACGCTGAGCGAGTCGAGCACGGCGTTCAGATTCTGCATGTTGATGAGCAGCCCGGCCTTGCCCAGAGTCGCGAAGCGGTCGACCATCTTGGGCACGCCGAGGATCTCCGGGCCGAGCATGTTGGCGCGCAAGTGGCAGCCGCCGCGGTTGCTGGTGGCGTAGGCGAGACCCTGGGCCTTCATGCCGCGAGGGTCGTACGCCGGCATCTCGAGAGCCTTCACGCTCATCGACAGCTCCGGCCGGCCGTGGAGCGCGGCGAAGCGCGCCGAGCCGAGCCCGAGCTCGGCGCCGAGCCCCTCCCCCGTCGCCGTGGCCTCGGCCAGATCGATGATCGCGCGGGCGTCGCCGAACCGCGGGCCGCCGGGCAGCAGCCCCTCTTCGGCGAGGTCCATGGCGCAGGCGATCGTGACGCCCATCGTGATGGTGTCCATGCCGGCGCGGTTGCAGGCGTAGTTCGCCTGCACGATCGCCGTCAGGTCGTCGACGCCGCACTCGGCCCCGAGCGCCCAGATGGACTCGTACTCGGGGCCCTCGCCGCTCTCTCCGCCGGCGGTCGTGCGCCGGGCGCAGCCGATGATGCAGCCGCGGCAGGCGGAGCGGCGCTTCACGTGGTCCTTCTTGAGCATCTCGCCGGAGATGGCGGCCGCGCCCTCGAACTGGCTCTCGCGGTGGTTCCGGGTCGGCATGGCGCCGGCCTGGTTCAGCACGTTGACGAGCACCGACGTGCCGAACTCGGGGAGCGCCGTCGAGGTGATCGGGTTGGACTTGAGCAGCTTCTCGGCCTCGTACACGATGAACTCGAGCCGTTCGGGATCGGCGACGGCGGGCCGGTGGTCGCCGTGCCCGCCGACGACGACGGCCTTGAGACGCTTGGACCCCATCACGGCGCCGAGGCCGCCGCGGCCGATGGAGCGGCCACGATTGTTCACGATGCTGCCGAAGAGGACGCCGCGCTCACCCGCGGGGCCGATGACGCCGGCCTCGGACTTCGGGTGCAGCTCCCGGAGACGCGAGAGCGTCGCCGGCACGTCCGTGCCCCAGAGCGCGCCGGCCGGGTTCAGTACGGCGTCGCCGGCGCCGGGCAGCGGCTCACCGCCCGCCGCGCCGGGCAGGCCGATGGTGACGTAGCCGGGTTCGTCGAGCGCCCCGGTGAGGATGAGGTAGTCCCAGCCCAGGCGCCGGAGAGCGTTGCCGAAATTGCCGCCCGAGTTGCCGTCGAAGACGGTGCCGGTGAGCGGCGAAAGGCTGGTCACGCTGTAGCGGCCGCTGGCCGGCGCGCCGGTGCCGGTGAGCGGCCCCGGCGCGAAGATGAGCTGGTTCTCCGGAGAGAGCGGCAGGGCCTCGTACAGCTTCTCTCGCAGGGCCAGGTACGCGCCCAGGCCGCGGCCGCCGAGGAAGCTCCGCGCCACGTCGGCCGGCACCTCTTCTTCGACACACGTCCGCCGCGAAAGGTCGAGGCGCAGACCGCGGAGCGGAAGCAGGGCTGAACGGGACGGAGTCACTCCCCGATTATAGACGTCGGCGTCCGCATCCGCTCCACGGCCCGCCACTCGTCGACGCCGAGGCTTACTGTTCGAGCGTCGCCCCGTCGCAGGACCGCGTGCCCTCCCGTGCCATACCCGCTCTCTCGACGACGCGCGGGGACGCGGCCCTCTCCGGATTCACGACGGCAGCCGGTCGCCCCGCCCGCTCCCGGCGCAGTCCTAGAGCACGGTGCGCCGGTCCACGACGCGCACGGCCTTGCCCTCGGAGCGCTTGACCGTCTTCGGCTCCTTGAGCTTGACCGCCACCTGGATGTTCAGGACGTTGTAGATCTGCGCCTGCACCATCCGCTGGAAGCGCTCGAGGTCGCCCATCGTCTCGGCGAAGAGGTCCTCGCTCACCTCGACCCAGACCTCGATGACGTCGAGGTAGCCCTTGCGGTCGACGACGATCTGGTAGTGAGGCTCGATCGAGGGGATGCTCATCAGCACCTCTTCGATCTGGCTCGGGAACACGTTCACCCCGCGGATGATGAGCATGTCGTCGCTGCGCCCGATCGGCTTGGTCATGCGCGCCGACGTGCGCCCGCAGGCGCACGGGTCCGAGGTGAGACTGCACAAGTCGCGCGTCCGGTACCGGACCAGCGGCTGCGCTTCGCGAGTGAGGGTCGTGAGCACGAGCTCGCCGACCTCCCCTTCGGGAAGCGGCTGCAGGGTCTCGGGGTCGATGACCTCGGCCATGTAATGATCCTCGCTGATGTGCATGCCGGCCTTGCAGAGACACTCGAAGGCGACGCCGGGGCCCCCCATCTCCGAGAGTCCGTAGATGTCGAGCGCGTCGATGCCGAGTCCCGCCTCGATCTGCAGCCGCAGCTCGTTGGTCCAGGGCTCGGCGCCGTGGAAGCCGACGCGGATCGGCAGGTCCTGGGGGCGCAGGCCGCGGTCACGGGCGGCGTCGGCGAGATACATGGCGTAGGACGGCGTGCAACTCAGCGCCGTCGCGCCGAAGTCGCGCATGATCTTGAGCTGGCGCTCGGTGTTGCCGCCGGAGATGGGCACGACGGTGCATCCGAGGTGTTCGGCGCCGAAGTGCAGCCCGAGCCCGCCGGTGAACAGTCCGTAGCCGTAGGCGTTCTGCAGCAGGTCGCCCGGTCTGACGCCACCGGCGGCCAGCGTGCGCGCGATGAGGTCTCCCCACGTGGCGATGTCGCCGCGCGTGTACCCGACGGTGGTCGGATTACCGGTCGTGCCGGAACTGGCGTGCACGCGCACGATCTGGTCTCGCGGCCGCGCGAACATGCCGAACGGATAGTGATCGCGCAGGTCGGTCTTCGTGGTGAACGGCAGGTCGGCGACGTCGCCGTGGCAGTCCACGTCGCCGGGCTTGATCCCGGCGCCGTCCAGGGCCTTGCGGTAGAACGGGATGTTGTCGTAGGCGTTCTGGAGAGTCGCCCGCAGACGCTCCATCTGGAGCTCGCCGAGCTGCGGCGTGGTGAGCGTCTCGGCCGCCGGCTGCCAGTAAAGGCCGCCGGCGGCATCCGCGGTGAAGCGGTCGTCGGGAGTCCGGCTCACAGGGCCCGCACCTCCTCGTCGCCGAGCAGTGTCACCTTGCCGGCGAGCAGTTCGACCGCGCGGTCGATGTCGCGCACCGCGAAGCAGATGTTCTGGAACGAGATGCTGTAGAGATAGTCGATGGAGACCGCGGCGGCGGCGAGCTGGTCGAGGACCTCCGCGAGCCCACCCGGCTCGTCGGGCACGCGCATGCAGAGCACCTGCGCGAAGTGGGTCGTGAACCCGGCGTCGTGCAGAAGCCGCCGGGCCTCCTGGGGATCCGTCACGATGAGCCGGACGATCCCGTACTCGGCGGCCTCCGTCGTGGAGAACCCGCGGATGTTGATGGCGGCCTTGCCCAGCAGGTCGGCGACCTCGGCGAGACGCCCGCTGCGGTTCTCGAGAAACACGGTGAGCTGTGTGACCTTCACTCCTCGACCTCCTCGGCGACGGCGTCCCGGCCCAGCGTGAACGCCCGCTCGTTGACTCCCAGGATCTTCGCGGGCACCGCGGCCTCGAGGCCGCGGCTCCAGGACGCCCGGCTGAAGGGCAACACCGTACTCGCCGCCCCCAGTAGTGCGATGTTGACGGCGCGAAGCGTACCCGCCTCACGAGCCAGCGCCTCGGCGTCGACGGCCAGCAGGCGCACGCCGCGCAGTCCCGCCGCCGACTCCACATCGTCCGGATACGCCTCTTCCCGACGCAGAACGCTCCCCGGCGGGATACGCGTCGTCCGCGCGCAGACCAGAGTGCCCCGGGTGCCGAGAAGATCCAGGGCGCGGATGCCCTCGAGCAGCTCCGTGGCGATGACGAGGTCGGCGAAGCGCGACACCGGCGACCACACGTGCTCGCCGAAGCGCACGGTGCTGCGCACGCTGCCGCCCCGCTGCGCCATGCCCTTGACTTCACTGCCCTTGACCTCGAGACCCTCGGCGGCGGCGGTCTCGGACAGGACGGCGGCGGCCAGAAGGATGCCCTGTCCGCCGACGCCGACCAGGGAGACCGTCGTGGCGCCGTTCACGAGGCGCTCTCCGCGCCGGCGGAGCCGGCGTGGCCCAGGGCGCCGCGCCGGCACGTCTCGATGCAGAGCCCGCACCCGGTGCACGACTCGGCGATGGTCATCGCGGTCTCTCCGGGTGCGAGCGCCGGACAGCCGAGGTCGAGACACGCGCCGCAGAGGTTGCAGCGCTCCTCGTCCACCACGACCTCGCCGAGCTTCTCGGGCGCGGTCAGGGCGCAGGGAGCGGCCGCGACGACGACGCCGAGACCCGGCGCGGTCGCCTCTCGCTCGATCGCGGCGTCGAGCGCGCGGTAGTCGCCGGCGTCGACGGTGACGCAGCGCACGCCGATACCCTCGCACAGCTTCTGGATGTCGACCGCGGGGCCTGGACCGCCGTCGGCGTGTGACCCGGTGCCCGGATGCCCCTGGTGACCGGTCATCGCCGTCGTGCGATTGTCGAGGACGACGACCATGCCCTCGGCCTCGTTGTAGCGGGCGTCGATCAACGGTGAGACGCCG
>CAYTRM010000107.1:0-6937 GCA_964440225.1 uncultured Thermoleophilia bacterium
CGGCGCAGTATAGCAGGCCGGGAGGTACCGGGCAAAACCGCACCGCTCCGGAGACGCTCCGTAGCTTCGCCGGCCGGGTCCCGTGGCAAGGCGGACCCGACGAGGATCCCCTCCCCGCCTTCACTCGGACACGCTGTCCGGCCGGCTCCCGGCTGGCGCTCGCCGCCCGGGCAGCCGATACTCTGCGCAGACAGGCGAGAGGAGCGAGCATCGACGAGCAGTGGCCGGCCGGCGACGCCGGGCCGGACGACGAAGCGCCCCGGCAGCCCGGCGCCTCGGGCGCGCCGGCAGCGGGCAGGCGCGTGCCGCCGCCGGTCGTGCCGGGGGCCGGCGATCCAAAGACCGCGCCGGCCGCTCGCGCCTGGACGGCGCCGCCTGCCGCTCGCGCGGGCACGGCCGCGACGGTCCCGCCCGTGCCCCCGCCCCCGGGACCGCCGGCCTCTCCCCGCTTCGACGTACCCCCGGCGGCGCCGCCGATCGGGGCTCCCGCCGGCCGGCCGCTGACGGCCGACCCCTTCGACCAGCCGGCCGCCGGCTGGCGCTGGGGCCGAACGGTGACCGGACTGGCCGTGGCGACGGCGCCGGAGGCGCTCCTGTACGTGGCCGCCCTCCTTGCCGGCGCATCGGCGCAGGTGAGCGACACGGTGACCGCCGGCAGCGCCGCCGCCCTGGCCATCGGCTCGCTCATCCTGTACGGATGGCAGACGCTGGCGGCGTGGCTCTTCTCGCTCCGTACCGCCGGGCGCAAGTTCGCCCTGTGGGGCTTCCGGCGTCCGACGCTCGCCTTCTTCTGGACCATCCCGCTCGCGCTCGCCGTCGTCTACGCCGTCAGCATCGTGCACGAGCTCATCGTGCAGCCGGAGCAGCAGGACATCATCAGCGAGTTCCCGCGGAGCGCGCTGGGGGTCGGCCTGTTCATCCTGGTCGCGGTCGTCATGGCGCCGCTCTTCGAGGAGATCGTCTTTCGCGGCTTTCTCTTCCGCGGCTTCGCCAACTCGTGGGGCTGGAAGTGGGGGGCGCTCGCGTCGGGCGTGGTCTTCGCGCTCGCGCATCTGCAGCTCGACATCTTCGTGCCGCTGGCCGTCCTCGGCGTCGCCCTGGCCTGGGTCTACCGGCGCACCGGCTCGCTGTGGACCTGCATCGTCATGCACGCCCTGTTCAACGGCATCGCGGTGGCCGCCTGGGCCTTCACCGGCTGACGGCCGCGGCGGAGCGACTCGACTCGCAGCCGGCAGGCGCCACGGCAGCCGGCGGACGGGCGGGCGTCAGCCGAGAAGCGTGGGCTTGCGCAGCTCGCGGCAGGCGCAGTCGTCGTCCGCCGGCAGGGCCGCCAGCGCCTCGAGCAGGATGCGGCCCATCAAGCCGGCGTCTTCGTGGAAGATCTGCGCGAGCACGTCGTGCTCCCACTCCCGCACGACCCCTTCGCCGTAGTTGACGATGAGGTAGATGCCCGCGTAGCAGGCGCCGATGTCGCGAGCCAGCCACACCTCTGGGCAGAAGCTCTGGCCGACGACGTCGCCGAGCGTCTGCAGAAAGCGGATCTCGGCCGGGGACTCGAAGCGCGGACCCTCCGTGACCACGTAGGTGCCGCGCGTGAACAGCCGGCGCTCCGGCGCCAGGCGCCGCGCGGCGCCGACCAGGGCCTCCCGCCCCGCGGCGCACACCGCGTCGCGCATGATCAGCAGGTGACCGCCCGCGACGACTCCGTACCGGTCGCGGTCGGTCGTCATGTCGACGAAGTCGTCGACGACCACCAGGTCGCCGGGATCCAGCAGGTGGTCGAGACTGCCGACGCCGGCGTCAGAGAGGATGCGCCTCACGCCGGCGCGATGCAGCACGCTGAAGACCTGGCGCGAGGCGCGCCCCCGCGAGACCCCCTTGCGCCAGCCGTGCATCCGCACGTGCAACGCGCGCTGCCCGCCGAGCTCGAAGAGGGCGAACGGCGGGCTGTCCCCCCACGGCGTGTCGAAGACGAGGTCGCGCTCGAGCACGCGGGCGCCGGCGTGTCCGGGCGCGAGGATGTCGGCGGCGAAGGATCCGGAGCCGCCGATCACGGCCCGCGTGGCGGCCGGAACGGCGCCGGGCGCGCTCACAGGCCCGCCAGCTCGGGCGTCACACGCAGCAAGAAGAACTGCACGTGATCGCCGTTGTCTGAGGTGTACTGGCTGAGCGCCTGGTCGAGCCCCGCCGGGAAGCCGCGGACCGCCCCGAGCAAGGTCGTCCCGCGTTCCACGATCTCCCCGATCTCGACCTTGGGCTTCTGGATGTGCGTGATGACGAGGAGCAGCGACGGGTCGCTCGCGAGACGGATGTCGATCTGCGTGTCGGCGTATCGCCCCAGGATGCTGTACTCCTTGACCGCCGTGACCTTGCCGTCGACGGGAGACACCACGGGCGAGCCGGGGATGGCGCCGACATCGAGCCCCGCGGTCGAGGACGACGGGCCGTCGTCTCCGTCCATGAGGTAGTACTGCATCCCGCCGCCGGCGGCGAAGATGTCGGCGAGGCGCTGCCGCAGGCCGCCGCCACCCATCCGCTCCCCGACCGGGGCGAACGCTACCGTGTCGGGGTTGTCGACGGGGTGGAAGGCGACGGCCGTGGTCACGTCGCGCGCGACCGGGAGCAAAATGTCGATGCCCTCGACCTGCGCGACCACGACGGCCTCGTCGGGGTCGGCGCTGCGACCGAACGTCGGTACGGCGGCGCCGGCGGGGACGCGGGCCGGCGTCTGGCCGGGGATGGCGTACGCGACCCATATCGCAAGGAGGATGAGGGTCACGAGCACGACCAGCGCGACCACACGCCGGCGGCGAATCTGGTTGCGCCGGCGAACGTGGTGCCGCCGACGCTGATTGGCCGGGCTTGTGTGCATGTCGGGCTTCAAGCTACAACGGCCGCACGCCGGCCGCAAGCCGTCGCGGCCGTGCCGCTGCGCTCAGCCTCGCGATCGCCTCCGATTCTAGTCAAACCGCGAAATGCCGATACGATAGTCGGTATGGCGACCATCGCTCCCCTCATCCCAGGCCCCGGACAGGCTCCGCTCGGCGAGAGCCGCGCCGACGCCGACCTCGTCGCCGGCCTGAGGGCCGGGCGCAGCGAATCCTTCGAGCGGTTCTACGAGCGGTACCGCGCCCGCATCTACAACCTGGCGCTGCGCATCGTCCAGACCCGGGAGGACGCGCGCGACATCACCCAGGACGTCTTCATCAAGGCATACCGGCAGCTGCCGGGCGGCGGCGCCGAGCTCAGCTTGAGACCGTGGCTCTATCGCGTCGCGATCAACGCCTGCTACGACCACCTCCGGACCCGCAAGCTGCACCACGACATCGACACGCTCGAATCGGACACACGCGCCGTCTCCATCGACACGTTCGAGCAGGCGGAGACGAGCCGCATGCTCGAGCAGACCCTCGCCGGGCTGTCCCGGCGGCATCGCACCGTGCTGGTGCTCAAGGACATCCACGGCCTGCGACACGACGAGATCGCCGGCATCCTCGGCGTCTCGCGCGGCGCCACCGAGACGCTGCTGTTCCGCGCCCGGGAGTCGTTCCGGGCACGGTACGCCGAGCTCTCCCATGAGGCGCCGCAGGGCTCGTGCCGCATGGCTGAGGACGCGGTCGCGGCCGCGGCCGGCGGCGCCCTGACCGCGGCGGAGCGGCGGCGCGTCGTCGGCCACGCAGCCCACTGCCCCGCCTGCCGCGAGACCGTCAAGACCTGGAGCCTGGGTGCGGTGGGGCTCGGCATCGCTCTGCAGTCGGCGCCTCTGCCCGCGGCGCTGCAGGGATCCTTCCCGTTCAGCCTGACCGGAGCCGGCGCGGCAGCCGGAGCAGGCGGCGGAGCGGCGGGCGGCGGTGGCGCCGCGGGAGTGGGCGCCTCGGGTGCGGCTGCGGGAGCGGCGGGCGCGGGAGGCGCCGCCGGAGCGACACAGGGTCTTGCGCTCGCGGCCGGCGGTCTCATCGTCAAAGCCGGCGGTCTGGCCGCCGCCAAGATCGCGATCGTCGCCGTCGCGGCGACGGTCGCCGTGACCGGCGGCGGCATCGTCGCTTACGAGGGGGCGACCGCGGCGCAGGGGCACGGACGGCCAGATCCATCCCCGCCGGCGATGGTGGCCGCGGACGCCGGGCCGCAGAGCGACTCCCCGGAAGCCGCGGACGGCCGTCCGGCGGCAACGCCACACGGCAAGGGGCCCGGCGGCGGCAGAAACGGCTGGGCCAAGGGCAACGGGAACGCCGGCAAGAGCGCCGAGGCACACGCCAAGGGCAAGGGCGAAGCGGCTTCATCCAAGGGCGGGCCGGAGAAACCGGGCAAGCCGGACAAGCCCGCAAAGCCCGACAAGCCCGAGAAGCCGGACAAGCCGGATGCTCCCGACAAGCCCGCCAAGCCGGACAAGCCGGATGCTCCCGACAAGCCCGAGAAGCCCGACAAGCCCGACAAGCCGGATACTCCCGACAAGCCCGAGAAGCCGGACAAGCCGGATACCCCCGAGAAGCCCGCCAAGCCCGACAAGCCGGACTGAGGTCAAGGCGGCCGGCGAGTCCCGCCGGTCAGGTATGCCACCGGGCGGAACCGGCTCTCGACGCGTCGTCTCCCGATCCGCGGTGCAGATACGCCTGTCCGCCGCACGCCGCGCACCGGATCCGCAGCGCGGCCGCATGTGTAGCCCCTCCTCGCGTCGCCCACCTCAGGCTCCGCCCCGCCCCAAGAACGCCCCGACCGTTGTCCGAATTGGCTAGGGAAGAGGGCCGGTCAGGCCTCAACTGATCCCCGCTCGCGCCGATACCAGCAAGTGTCAGAGACCGATCCACAAGCGGTCCGAAGTGCGTGGGAGCGCGACGCTGGGCTCGGAGGTGAGCCATGAAGATCCGGTGCGGTATGGTGGCCATGATCGCAGCGCTGGCCGTGATGCTCCTCATGACCATTCCGGCGGCCGCACCCGCGGCAGTCTCGCTGAACTCCTACGAGCGCCAGGTCGTGAAGCTCGTCAACAAACAGAGGGCCAAGCGCGGTCTCCACGCGCTGCGTGTGAACGCGAGCCTGGTCCGGGCCGCCCGCCGCCACTCGACCGACATGAGCACGCAGAAGTTCTTCGGCCACACCTCGCTGAGCGGCCAGACCTGCTTCAGGCGCATGATCCGCCACGGCTACAAGCGCACCGGCTACCGGTACTGGAAGGCCGGGGAGAACATCGCCTGGGGCGCCGGCATCTATTCGAGCCCCGTCGTCGTCGTGGACGGCTGGATGAAGTCGAAGGGGCACCGGGCCGTCCTCCTCACCAGGAACTTCCGCAACATCGGCGTCGGAGCCGTCAAGACGACAGACGGATTCGGCGACTACGACGGCACCGTGTGGTTCTTCACGCTGGATGTCGGGCGCCGCATCAAGTGACTCCGGAGACAGAGCCGACCGGTCGAAAGGGCGCGCAAGCGCCCTTTTGCGTGGGGTGAAACGGGAGGGCGCACGGGCAGTGGGCGGCCGGTGTGCGGGCGTGAGCCGGCGGTGCGCCTACGGCGCGCCGGGCGGCGACTGCCGACGGGTGGCGCCGGGTAGCCGCCGGCCGAAGGGTGGCGCCGCCCGCCGGAGTAGGATGGCGGCGTGGACACCGACCGCAGCATGACCCCCGAGGCGGCGCGCCGCCTCCGCGCCCTCTTCACCGGCGGCGGCCACGAGCAGGTGGCGGCCGTGGCGCACGAGGCGGCGCGCCGCGGGCGCGCCGCCGACCTGCCCCACGGCCTGCCGGCCGCGCTGCGCGAAGCGCTGCTCGCGGCCGGCATCCACGCGCTGCACGGCCACCAGGCCGCCGCCCGAGAGCTGCTGGCGGCCGGCGAGAACGTCGTGATCAGCACCGGCACGGCGAGCGGCAAGAGCCTCTGCTACCAGCTCGCGGTGCTCGAGACCTTCGCGGCCGAGCCGCAGAGCCGCGCCCTCTTCCTCTTCCCCACCAAGGCGCTCGCGCAGGACCAGGCGCGCAAGCTCACGCAGCTCCGCGCGCCCGGCGCTGTCCCGGCGATCTACGACGGCGACACGCCGCAGGAGCAGCGCGCCCTGCTGCGGCGCAGCGCGACGATCGTCCTCAGCAACCCGGACATGCTGCACGTCGGCATCCTGCCGGCGCACGAGCGCTGGGCCGAGTTCCTGCACCAGCTCCGCTACGTGGTCCTCGACGAGGCGCACGTGTACCGCGGAGTCTTCGGCAGCCACGTCGCGCAGGTCGTGCGCCGCCTGCGACGGCTGTGCGCGCAGTACGGCGGGCGCCCGCAGTTCGTGCTCACCTCGGCGACGATCGCCAACCCGCGGGCCTTCACGGAGAAGCTCACCGGGCTGCCGTTCGCCGTCGTCGACGGCGACGAGGCGCCGCGGCCGGAGCGCACGGTCGTGCTCTGGAACCCGCCGCTCGAGGACCCGGCCGCCGGCACGCGCCGCAGCGCCCTCGCGGAGGCCGCGTACATCACCGCCGAGTGCGTACTGGCCGGCGCGCGCGTGATCGCCTTCGCACCGACGCGCAAAGCAGCCGAGCTCATCTACGGGCACGTGAAGCGCCGCCTCGACGACCGTGACCCCGGCGCGGCCGACCGCGTGCAGCCGTATCGCGCCGGCTACACCCCGGAGCAGCGGCGGGACATCGAACGGCGCCTGTTCGCACACGAACTCGACGCCGTTGTCGCCACCCAGGCGCTCGAGTTGGGTATCGACGTCGGCAGCCTCGACGTCTCGCTGGTCACCGGCTTCCCGGGCACGGTCACGAGCCTGCGCCAGCGCTGGGGGCGGGCAGGCCGGTCCGGGCACGGCTACGCCGTGCTCGTCGCCGGCCAGGACGCGCTCGACCAGTACTTCATGCGCGAGCCCGAGCGCCTCCTCGGACGCAGCGTGGAGGAGGCGATCATCGACCTGCACAACCCGCAGATCGGCGGCCCACACCTCGAGGCAGCGGCCTACGAAC
>CAYTRM010000107.1:6947-8265 GCA_964440225.1 uncultured Thermoleophilia bacterium
CACTCCGGCCGACGCGGAGTACTTCGGCGAGCAGGGGCTGCTGCAGGCCGAGCGGCTCGCGCAGGCCGGCAGGCTGCGACGACGCGGTGACGGCCTCGTCTGGGCCAAGCCGTACTCGCCCGCCGCCCAGACCGGCCTGCGCACCGCGAGCAACGAGCAGTTCGTCATCGTCGAGGCGCGTCAGGGCGAGGTCATCGGCACCGTCGAGCGGGAGCGCGTCTTCCGCTTCGCGCACCCCGGCGCCGTCTACCTGCACCTCGGTCGCAGCTACCTCATACAGCACCTCGACCTCGAGGGTCGCACGGTGATGGTCGACGACTTCGACGGGAGCTACTACACGCAGGCGAAGACCGACAAGAACGTGCAGATCGCCGGGCAGGCAGGCATGCGCACGCTGCCCGGCGCCTCCCTCTTCCTCGGCGAGCTCGAGGTCACCGAGCAGGTCGTCGCCTACCAGCGCCGGGATATGACCGACGGCCACATCATCGACACGACGACCCTCGACCTCCCCGAGCAGACGTTCGCGACCCAGGCGTTCTGGCTCGCCGTCCCCCAGCCCGTGCTCGAGAAGGCCCTGACGGGGCTGAGCGAGACCGACGAGCTCGCCATGCCCGGCTCGCTCCACGCCGCCGAGCACGCGCTCATCGCGCTGCTGCCGCTGTACGCGATGTGCGACCGCTGGGACATCGGCGGCCTCAGCACGCCGTGGCACTGGCAGGCGGACGCGGCGAGCATCTTCGTCTACGACGCCTACCCCGGCGGTATCGGCCTGTCGCGCCGGGGCTACGACGCCTTCGAGGGCCTCGCCGCCGACGCCCGCGCCCTGGTCGCCGAGTGCCCCTGCGAGTGCGGCTGCCCCAGTTGCGTGCAGAGCCCCAAGTGCGGCAATCTCAACGAGCCGCTGAGCAAGGCCGGAGCGGTAGCGCTGCTGGGGGCCGTCCTCGGGTAGCGTCGCCCTCGACACGCCCCCGTCGTCGCTGTATACACAACCGCGCCGCAGACCGGCGCCCGGGCCGTTCAGGCTCTCGGGTTCTCGCCGATATAAACTGAGAATGGACTATCCGGCTCGGCGCAGCGCGGGCGCGCGCCCCGGGCCTTCAGAGAGAGGATGCCGACATGCACGCCACCCGACGCATGGCGTTCGCGCCCGTAGCGCTCGTCTCACTCGCGCTGCTGCTCCTCCTGCTGCTCGCCGCGCCGGACGCGCCGGCGGATCGGGCGGCGCCGAACGGGAAGGCGGCGGCCGGGCAAGCGCAGATGGCGCCGCTCAACCCCCGCTTCGTGCTCTGGCAGGCGACTCGCGGCCTCGACCCCGTGC
>CAYTRM010000108.1:0-8257 GCA_964440225.1 uncultured Thermoleophilia bacterium
GGACGAGGTGCGCCGGCGCGCCGCCGAAGCCGGTGCAGCCCTGCGCCTCCATCTCGTCGAGGAGCGCGGCGCCGAAGAAGAAGCCGAGCTGCCCGGCCACGCCGCCGCCGTGCGCCAGCAGCGTGAGAAAGTGGCAGATGCCGCTGGTGAAGTACGGCGGCGTGTTGATGAAGATGCGGTCGTCGGCGCGCAGCCCCAGCGTGAGCGCCACGTGGCCGGCGTTGCTCGAGACCGCCCTCAGCGTCTGGCACACGCCTTTGGGCAGGCCGGTGGTGCCCGAGGTGAACATGATCATCGCAGGCTCGTCCTCGCGCACCGCCTCGAGGTCCTCCCGCGCGGCGGCCGGGCTCCCCGCCTCACCGCCGCCGGTCGCGCGAGCGCCTTCCACGAGGCCGTCGGCGCCGGCCGTGACGACCAGCCGGACGGGGCCGCCGGCGCCCGTGGGGCAGGCGTCGTCGCCGGCGACGACGATCACATCGGGTCGCGACTTGGCGATCAGCCAGTCGATGTCGGCCTGCGGAAGGCTCGTGTTGAGCGGCACGACGACCTGCCCGGCGAGCCAGGCGCCGAGCATGCAGATGAAGAAGTGGTCGTACTCCTCGAGCACGAGCGCGACGCGCGCCCCGCGCCCGCCTGCGGCCGCGCGCAGCGAAGTCGCGACCAGCGTGGCCCGCCGCACGGCCTCACCGTAGGTGTACGTGCGGCCCCGGGTACGGAGCAGCGTCTCGCCGGGCCGCTCGGCGGCCCATCGGCGCAGGCGCGCCACGGCATCGGTCATCAGAGGAGGGTGAGTCATGCGCGTGGAGGTCCCGCCGTCAGAAGCCGACGTACCGGAACTCGGTCAGCTTGTTGCCCACGAGCACGGCGATCGTGATCGCCAGGAACAGGAGGAACCAGAGCAGGGTCTGCAGACTCAGCCCCAGGCCGTAGAAGACCCACCGCGTGCGCGGCTCGGCCGGCTCGTCGTCCGCACTCTCGGCCGGCTCTCCCACAGGGGCGTCCGCGGCCCCCGGATCGCCGGAGGCGGTGTCTTCCGGAGCGGCGGGGGCGTCGCTCTCGGCGGCGGGCCCGCGAGGCTCGAGACCGGAGGCGCCGTCCGCGGCAGGAGGCGCGTCGTCCGCGGCAGGAGGCGCGCCGTTCGCAGCGACCTCGCCGGGAGCCTGTTCCTCGCCCGGCTCAGGCATCGCCCGCCTTCTTGCGCGCCACGTACGCGAGCATGTGGCTGACCGTGTCGAGATTCTCGTAGATGATGTCCATGGGCTTCACCTTGATCGCGAACGTCTCTTCGAGAAACGCGATCAGCGCCGTGAGGTTCATCGAATCGAGAAGCTGGTCGCGGAACAGCGACGTGTCCGCGGTCACTTCGTCGTCGTCGAGTTCGGCCTCTTCGCGGATGAACTCCAGGATGGTGTCGGCGTCGGTCATGTGGGGTCCTTCACTGGTCGGGAGGCTGAGGGACCGCCTTCAGGCGCGCGTCCCCTGGCTGTACGAGAACACCATCGGGCTCACGAAGCCGGATGCTTCCACGCCGGCCTTGATGACCTTGCCCAGGGTGAAGACTCGCTCGGCCGTCTGGAAGGCCTGCTCGAGGCCCCACTCGTCGCTGAGGATGTGGCCGCGGCCGCCGGCCCAGCCGTAGGCGCCGAACTGGCAGGTGCCGTCGCCGTTGCCGACGACGAGGCAGCCGTTGCGCACGAAGGGCAGCCACGTGGCGATGATCGCCGTCTCGGCGCCGCCCGAGCGACGACCGGCCGTGGCGAGCACCCCGACCGGCTTGTTGGCGAGCTTGAAGTCCTGGTGGCGCAGCGGGCGCGTGCGCATGATGAACTTGCTGAACAGGTCGGACGGCAAGCCGAAGTAGACAGGCGTGGCCACGAGCAGCCCGTCGGCGGCGACCATCTTGTCGAGCACCGTCTGCACGTCGTCGTCTTTGACGCGCACGCAGGGGATGAACTGCCCCGTATCCTTCTTCTTGCCGCAGACGTTGCACGCCTTGCACGGCTCGACGTTGAGATCGCGGAGGTGGACCACCTCGTGCTCGGCCTCGCCGGGGTACTTGGCGTCGAGCTTCTCGAACGCCGTGTCGAGCATGATCCCGCTGTTGTTGTTTTCGCGGGGGCTGCAGTTGAGCCCCAGAAGCCGCACCGTCATGGTTCGCGCTCCTCTCCGTGCACGTCCGCCCCGTCTGGTGGTGGCGGATGGGATGGTCAGGCCCGCAGTCGCGTACGGGACCGTTATGCTACCAGATGGCGGCACCGGCATGCGTTCCGCCACGCGGCCGAGGGTCCACCCGCCACGGCAAGATGGTGCCGGAGGTGGGATTTGAACCCACACGCCCTTTCGGGGCACCCGATTTTGAGTCGAGCGCGTCTACCAGTTCCGCCACACCGGCACGGTGTGTCACGCGCCGATTCTATCCCGCCTGCCTCCGTGGCGCGACGCCGCGGCGCGCCGGGCTCGAGGCGCCAAGAGAACGGATGGCCGGCCCGACGCGGGGTGGGCACGTCCGGCAGGCTCGGCAGGAGGGTGTCATGCGCAGGATCCTGTTCGTCCCGGCCGCGATCGCGACTCTCGTCGCCACCGGCTGCGGCGGCTCTGGAGAGACCACGACGGATGAGACCCCCGCCGCCCAATCGCCGGCCGCCGAATCCCCAGCCGGGGACACCTGGACGACGGTCGCGACGGGGTGATCGGCGTCTTCATCCCAGCGGCCGACGAGGTCGACGTGCAGGCCGCCATGGACGGCGTGTCGTCCATGGTGCTGGCCGTGAAGCCGACCACGGTGGTCTCGGGCCTCGACGGCTCCTTGGTGGGGGTCGTGTCGGTGCCTACGGAGAAGGCCTGGACGATGGAGATCCAGACGCAGCAGTGACGACACCGCGACTGGGGCGGCGCCTCACGGCGCCGCCCCGGCCGCGAGCTTCACTCGGTCCGAGTATCGCTCAGTACTGCGACGCAAACGTCGTGGTCCACATCTGCGGACCCATGCCGCGACTCACCGCGTAGCAGGTGGCGTAGATCTGCGAGCTGCCGTCGTAGATGCTGTCGCGCCGCCAGGGGTTCCAGCTCGCGGACCACGTGCCGGTCCAGTACTGGAAGAGGCCCTTGAACGCCGTGCTCGAGCCGGCGTAGCGCTGCCCGCCGGACTCGCGCATCATCATGCGATGGATGCCGGCGGCGTTCACGTGGTACTTGGCCGCCGCGATCTTGATGATCGGCAGCCAGTTGCCGCGTCGCTCCCACTCGGCGATCCGCTGCTGCCGGCGATACTGCTTCGCCAGCCGCTGCACGCGCAGCTTCCAGCGCTTCACGGCGCGGCGCTTGGCGGCGACCCTCGCGCGGAGCTCCTCCAGGGGCGGGGCGACGGTCGGAGCGGGGCTCGGCGTGACGGGGTCGGCGGTCTCGCCGGTCGTCACCGCGGCCACGGGGTCAGCGGTCTCGCCGGTCGTCACCGCGGCCACGGGCTCGGCGACCAGGGCCGCCGCCAGGGCGGCCTGGGCGCGGGCGAGGCGCTGGCGCGACTCGCGGAGGGAGTGCTTGGCGGCGCGAAGCTTGCCGCGCAGGGTGGCCGCTTCCGCGCGCTCGGGCAGCGCTGCGGCCACGAGAGCGGTGGCGATGATGAGGAGCGCGGCGAGCGCGATCCAGCTCTTGAATCCTCTCACAAGGTCCTTTCGACGCGATGTCCCACGCGGGCAGCGGCAGAGCCTGTGCCCGGAGGCAGGCGGCGTCGGGCCGCGCAAGGCCCCGCAAGCGAACGCCGCAAGGAGGTGAAAGGGAGAAAGAGGAGGGCGAACGGATGTGGGGGCGTGCCGGACGCCTCGTTGTTCGTTCGGTCGTGGAGTAAAGCAGGTCAGCCGCGCGGGCGCAACCCGAGCGGGCTGCGCGCGGAGACTTCGACGATCCAGCCGAACACGTGGGAGCAGCTGCGCAGGACGTTGAAGCCTGCCTCCTGTGCAAACCTCACCGTATCTCTGTCGAGCCGGCAGCCGCCGGCGAACGCCGCCCACGACGGAGCCGCCCGGCTCTGCAGGCTTCGCGCCGGCTCCCACGGCAGGTGCACGTGCTCCAGCAGCAGCAGCGAGCCGCCGGGCACGAGGACGCGGCGGAGCTCGGAGAGCGCCTCCGCCGGCTCGGCGACCGTGCAGAGGCTGAAGACGCTGACGGCCGTGTCGAACGACGCCGCGCCGAACGGCAGCTCCTCGGCGCGGCCCTCCACGAACCTGATGTCGGCGGCGACGCCCGCCGCCCGCCGCCGCGCGCGCGCGACCATGCCGGCGTCGGGCTCCAGCGCCGTCACCGCCGCGCCGGGAGCGTACCAGCGCAGCTGGCTGCCCGTCCCGGCGCCGATCTCGAGCACGCGCCCGCGCGCCCGGGTCGCCAGCCGCCGTCGCCAGCCGCCGACGGCGGCGCGCTCGAACGGCCACATGAAGGCGTCGTACACGGCGGCGTGACCGCCGGGCGGGGTTGAGATTCTCGTCTCGGTAGCCGACACTGATGCCGTCCTTTCGCGTCCTCCGGTACATGCCCCGCCGCCGGGCGCCACATGCATCGGGGCCCCGGTGGGTAGCCGTGTCTCGTTTGCTCGACTTCACCAAGTACGACAAGGATGCGCCCGGCGCGCAGGTCGACCCGGCGCAGGCGCTCGAGTTGCGCCGGCTCGCCAACCTCTTCCTCATCTCCGGCCTCACCCTCGTGCTGTTCATGATGCGCGCCCTCGCCGAAGGGCTGTCGGTGACGTTCATACCGGCAAGCGTCTACGTCGTCTGGGGCATCGTCCTCCTCACGGGCTGGGCCATGACCCTGGTGTACGGCGCCTTCGTCACCTTCACGGCGCGGCGGTGGGGCTGGTTCGCTCTGTGCGCCATCCCCTTCACCTGCGTCCCCTGCGCGGCGGCGTACGCCTGGGTCCGCCGTCAGGAGATCGAGCGCGGGGTGCTCGGCGAGCGGTCCGCGCCTCCGGGTCGACAGCGGCGCGGAGGCCGCAGGAACCGGCGCTGACCGCGCGGATCGGCGCGGCGGAGCGCGGGGTCACGCGCGCGCTCTGTGGTACCGTCTTCCACTTGGGGCACGACCGGCGACTGGGGAGATGAGCCGATCAAGAAGACGGTCCGCCACATCATCGTGTTCGTCGTCATCGTGGCGGCGCTGTACCTGCTGCTGCCGCGCGTCGTCGACACCGAGAAGACCTTCGAGTACGCGTCCCGCGCCAGCTACGCGTTGCTGGCGCTCGCGATAGTTCTCGAGGTCTTCGCCCTGCTGGGCTACGCGAACCTCTTTCGCTACATCCTGCGCGTCCTCGACATCCGCCTGCGGCTCCACGAGGTCTTCGCCATCACCCTCAGCAGCCTGGCGGTGAGCCACATCCTCTCCGCCGGCGGAGTCGGCGGATGGGTCGTCACCTACAACTCGCTGCTCAAGCGCCGGGTGCCGCACGGCCTCATCTTCGTCGCCATCTCGGCCCAGCAGTTCTTCAACTACATCGTGCTGTGGTTCTTCTTCGCTCTGGCGATGGTCTACCTGGTGCTGGTGCGCGGCGGGCAGTCCGTCGCCGGGTACCTGGTCGGCATCATCCTCATCGGCCTGATCCTGTGGCTGACGATCTACGGCGTCTACCTCTACAACCACCCGACGCGCATGCGCCTGCGCGTGGCGCAGCTCGCGCGCCTCGTGAACAGGGTGACGCGCCGCGAGGTGGTGGAGGAGCGCCACGTCGACGGGTGGCTCGACAACCTGTTCGTCGGCATGCGCCGCATGACGACCCACCACGGCTCCTTCCGCACCACGCTGCTGTTCGCCTGCGGCTTCTGGTTCTTCGACCTGCTCTGCCTCTGGTGCACGTTCGCCGCCTTCGGCTACACCATCGGGATCGGCCACCTGCTCGTCGGCTACGTGGTGGCCTACTCGATCGGCACCCTCGCGCCCACCCCGGGCGGCCTGGGCGCCGTCGAAGGCCTGATGATCGCGCTCTACGCGAGCTTCGGCGTTCCCTCGGCGGTCGCCGTCGCGGTGGTCCTCGTCTACCGCATCATCAACTTCTGGCTGCCGATCCCGCCGGGCTTCATCGCCTACCTCGTGGTCCGTCCGGGCCGCCGCCGGGTCACCGAAGGCGAGGTCGAGGCGGCGGCGGGAGAGGCCGGCGCCGAGATCAGCCGGCGGGGCCGCCGATCCGGTACACCTTGAGGACCGGCCCGCGCTCGCCGGGACCGGGCCGGAACTCCTTGACCAGCTCCGTGTCGGCGTCCAGCCTGCGGTAGAACTCGGCGGCGACCGGATACACCTCCGCCGCCGCGAGCACTCGCTCGAAGACCGCGCCGCTCACCACGACGTACTCCACGCCCTGCGCGCGAAGCGCCGCCAGGTCCCTGGAGCCGTCGGGCGTGGCCGGAGCGGGCAGCTCGAGGCGTGTCACCCGGTAGGCCACCGCATCGATCCCCGCCGCGCGGTAGTCGGCCGCCGCCTCGGCGCGCACGAGCGGCGGGCCGTGGGTCTCCACGGCGATCGACGCGCCCGGCGGCACGTTCGCCTCGATCCACTCCTTGGCGGCGACGCGCATGTCGGGGCCGCCGAGCTCGCGGTCGAACTCGACGGAGGCCGCGAGCGGCACGACGAAGGCGACGAGCAGGACGGCCACGGCGAGCGGCATGACGACGCGCCGGGCACGCGGGCGCAACCCCACGAGGTCCACAGCGAAGCGCATCGCGAGGACGATCAGCAGCGGGATGATCGGCAGCAGGTAGCGGTCGGCCAGCGCCGTCCACGTCCCCGTATAGAGGAAGTACCCGAACACGTACGGCACGATGAGCACGTCGATGCGCGTGCGGCGCCACAGCGCCCAGCCCAGGCCGGCGACGCCCAGCGCCAGAAGCACGACGCCCAGCGCCCCGCCGAGGTTCGTCGAGAGGTTGTACCAGAACCCGTTGCCGGCGCTCTCGAACCCCAGCCACCCCCGCTCCATGATGCGGTTCTGGCGCACGAAGTCCGAGATGAAGCCCGGCGCGTCGAGCACCACGAACGGAGAGGCGGCGATGAAGGCCGCGAGCATCGGCGCGTAGACCCTCCAGGCGACGAGACGCGGCCAGACGAGCGCGGCGCGTGCGCCTGCGGCCACGCGCCGCGCCACCTCCTCCCGGCAGACGTACACGGCGGCGATGGTCGCCGGCAGCACCAGCATGCCGAGGTTGTACTTGGTCGACGTGGCCAGCCCGGCGGCCACCGCCCCCCAGACCAGCCAGCGACGCCCGCCGCCGCCGACGGCCCGCTGCAGCAGCGCGAAGGCAAGGAGCGAGAGCGCGACCGCCGTGACGTCGGTCACCGCCATGTGGGAGTAGGCGACATGGAGCGGCACGACGGCGAGGAAGAGGGCCGCGAGCAGGCCGGCCGGGCGGCCGAAGGCGACCCGGCCGATCAGGTACACGAGGTACACGGACGCCGTGCCCATGGCCACCGACAGCAGCCGGCCGAGCAGGAAGTACGGACCCGGGTCGACGACGAAGGCGGCCTGCGACAGGAAGTTCCCCTGCTGCGCCGCCCACCAGACCGGCGTGGCCACGAGGTAGAGGAACCCGACGAGGTAGAAGAAGAAGGACGGGTAGAAGAAGAACTGCGGGTTGAGGCGCCCGCGCGCAGCCTCGAACGCCTTGGGGACGACGGTGCTCTCGTCGACGTTGATCAGGCTGTACGGCAGGCCCCAGGTCACGCCCTTGAGTCGCAGCGCAAGCGCCAGAGCCATCACCGCGAGGAGCAGGACTCCCGCGAGGCCGTGACGTCGCCACAGCCGCGCCGCCACACGCCTCACCCGGCCTCCGCGCCGGGGTGCGTGACGGCGGCGTCGTTGGCCGCCTCGTGGAAGCAGCTCACGGCTCCCGTGTGGCACGCGGGCCCGGCGCACTCCACGGTCAGCAGCACCGTGTCGAAGTCGCAGTCGAGCCGCGCCTCGACCACGCGCTGGGTGTTGCCGCTGGTGGCGCCTTTGTGCCAGAGCTCGCGCCGGCTCCGGCTCCAGAAGTGGGCTTCGCCGGTGCTCAGCGTCGCGGCCATCGCCTCGGCGTCGGCGTAGGCGACCATGAGCACTTCGCCGTTGCCCGCCGCCTGGACGACGCAGGGGACCAGGCCGTCGGCGTTGTAGCGCACCCGCTTGAGAAAGGCGTCGTGGTCGATGGTGATCTCCTCGCTCCCGCTCGTGTCAGGCGAGACAGCTCTGCATGATGGCGACGCCGGCGCTGGTGCCCACGCGGACGGCGCCGGCGTTGACCATGAG